>NZ_GG774806.1:0-192055 GCF_000163675.1 Bacteroides sp. D22
TTCTTAAATATAAGAGAAAGCATTGGGCGGTAGAAAATGGATTGCATTGGCAGTTGGATGTTACATTTAATGAAGATGATGGAAGAAAAATGATGAATTCGGCACAAAACTTTTCCACTTTAACTAAAATGGCATTGACCATTTTGAAGAATTATCAGGATGAAGACAAGAAGACTTCTGTCAATAGGAAAAGGAAGAAGGCTGGATGGAGTGATGAGTATCTAGCTAATTTGATAAACAACTTTATTAAAGCGTTTTAACTCGTGCGTTTTCCCTGCTTATCTAATAGAAATCTATAATTGCAAGCTTTGATTATAAAAACGAAAGTTTCATTTATATAATTGCAAGTTCTAATTATATAAATGAAACTTGCATTTATAGTTTATGTTTAACCTAAAGAAAGTTTGATATTAGAAGAAAAGAAGTTTGCACCTAATACAAAGAGATTTTTCCATTCATACTTCATATACCAGATTATGCTATTTGACTGTGATATTCTTTATGTATTCATTCGTGATAAAATCATCTATATTTTTCATCTTCATGCCGTTGATAATCACATTATCGAAGATGATATTCTTGACGGAACGTTCTTTATCAAACCCTTTCAATAGAGATGGATTCTCCCCTACTCCATTATAAATGATATTCCGAAAAATAATATCTTCAATTCCCCGGCCGGGTTGCTTATCATACTTTGAATTGAAACGAACATTAATATGAAACAATCTTCCCTCCTGGATATTCTCTACACGGATATCCTCAAATAATACTTTGCGTACCAAGTTTTTATCACCGCAATCCACTGCCATACAGCCCTGATAAAGAAGATCATCTTCATCATGTTCCAGAATATCGACATTACGGACAGTTATATTCTCAAGAATCTCTCCAACCTTATCGTCCGGGTTACCGTGTCCTCCAATGTTGATCGGATGAGCAATATCCGCCCAAAGGATTGAATTCTGTAAAGTCACGTTACGACTTCCTCCGTAATAGTTCCAGCGATGGGCATAGATGGCAATACAATCATCACTGTTCCGCATAAAAACATTGTCTATTAATACGTCACTGCAACACATCAGATCTATGCCATCACTCCATCCTTTACAACTAAAAGACTTTAAATTATTGATGGTCAACCCTGTAGACTCACCACCAAATACTGTATAGTGATCTGGATTTATAACTGTAATACCGTCAATCCATATATTTTTAGAATGAGTAACTTCTATTCCACGGATCGGATGGTCGAGAATACCACGCCCGACAATGCGTACATTTTCAGCTTTGTCAATCAATAATTTAGCTTTTACAACAGCTCCGGGAGCTAAATAAACAGTAGTATTGGAAGGAATCTGTATCTGTGTGTTCGGCAAATCTTTCGGACGATGGACACCCGGTCCGAAATACATTACTTTGTCACTGCTTTCAGTATAAGTTTCTGTTTCCAAAGGATTAGCAAACAAATGAAGATTATGCAAACGATCACCGTTAAACTCAATCGACAGGCATTGAGGTCTAGTGAGTGTAAAAAAGATAGCATTGTGGTTTACCGTATGTTGTATACCTATTGCTAACGGACGGATTTTCACATCCTGAATGGTGCCATTGTTCTTTTTCACCATCACTTCTACGGGACTGCCTATATCAAACTGTACCATTGAAGCAGATTGTACCCGATCCATATCTACTTGGACTTCATATTCGAATACATCTTTCCATTCACCGCCTGCTTCACGTACTTTGACTGTATAATCATCATTATGTGGCATACCAGTGTTCAATCCTTCCGGATAGGTTACTAATTGGGCATTCCCGAATGTCGAAAATGCAATAGCTATTGCTAACAAACATTTTCTTTTACCTGATAAAACTCCTACTATATTCATATCACTAAACTATGTTATATTTTAATTATTCTGTTTATTGAAGTTCTTTCTAAAACTATACTTTCTATTCCACCCAGGTTGGCAAACTGGTAACAGAAACTATAGAAAAAATAACCAATGCAAAAAATCTCCTTTATTGTCTATTACGAACAATAAAGGAGATTTACCTAGAACATTCCAGTTTTTTCTGTCTTCTTATTTTTTACTTTTTACATACGGTTCTGCATATTGAGTCGGCAGTGCTCTCGATATGTCTTTGAAACATTTAGTAAAACTAGTATACAATACACCTTCCTATTCTTTATTATAGCTTTATTCGAACGGAACTGCCAAGTACTAGAATATGAATTGAAAACGTCCCTGTACTACACTAAAGTTTGTGCTTTCGATCTCTTTGATATGCGAGCCGGGGATGAAGTAGCTATAATTCAATTTGACAGCAATGTGTTTATTGATATAGTAATTCAATCCGAAGGAGAGGTCTTTCTGTGTTCCGCCTTTTATTCCGGCATCATTCAGAGAGAGATAATTGAAACGGGCACATAGTTCGAGTGCTTTTCCTTCCGGTCTTCCGGGACAGGCTACTTCTTCGTCATACAGATAATTCTGTCCCAACAATAGCCAGGAACATTGCAGATAAGCTCCTTGTGCCGTATAGTTCTCAAAACCCTTTTCCCGTTTTACATGGGCGCGGATGTATTCACCCTGAAGAAAGAATTTATGATAGTAAATTAGCAGTTCGGTTCCTATTTTAAATTGAGATGCTGCATGATCTACATCTGCTTGTATTAATGTACGATTATCAATCGTGCTCACGCCCGGAGATTTATAAGTAAACGTATTCCTGTTCTCATCTTCGGGAAGCGTGCCGTCCGGTGTACGATGGATAGCTGCTAATCCTATATGTACCAGTTTCGCTTGCTCATAAAGTGGACGGTAAACCAAACGTCCGTCAATGGCATATCCTTGCGATGCGTTTTTCAGGTTGCTCAAATCATTATCGGTAAAGAATCCGCCACACAGATAGTAATATTGGGTACGATAGGAATAGGCTACTCCCATACGTCGGCTATTTGTCAATGCCAGCACAGCTCCCGGAGATTGGTTGAAGCGAAGATCAAATGTACTACAAATCATATCGAGACTGAATGGCTCATAGAATTGTCCTATCTGAATGGAACTATTCTTATAGGAATAGGTGGCAAAAGCATCTTTGATGGCTACTTTGTTTCCGGCATATCCCATTTCCAGTTTCATTCCCCAGTTCTGATAGGTAGCTTTTACACCGATGCGAAGGTCATTAAATTCCGTGCCGTTGCCAAAGTTATTCGGATTCTTCAGATACACTCCTCCATCCATTAATAGACGCCCGGTGATTTTATATTGTATGCCATCGGGCAGATTCTGTGCCGTTATCCGGGAAGTCGTTAGTATTAGAGATAGAAGGAAGGAGAATTTCAAATATAGTCCTATTATTTTCATCGTCCACCTTTTATCAAATTTGTGAAAAAGTAGTTGGCTCCATACCTTCTCCCGTAAATTTTATCCCGTTGCTCATTTCGGCTTCTTTCGCTTTCTTCAGTTGTTTCTCTTTTTTATAGCGCTGTATCAGGTAAATCATGGAGCAGGTGAAAGCAACCGTACAGATCAGTCCTACGTAACCGGATAATATATTATAAAATTCCAACCAGTTTATGTCTGCATGGGCAAATTCTTTGAACATCAAGACAAGTACAGTTCCCGTATATCCGATAAAATCAATGGTCACAATGAAGAAACCGACATTTCCTTTTATCTTGAAACAAGCGATGAAGCGGTCGAAAAAAATGCTTTGAAAACAGAGGTAGGCAATATACAGACAGAGACTTTGGACAAACAGCCAGGTGATTGCATCCAATTGCAGAGAATCATAATTGAAAGATATAAAACTCATGGTGGCTGTCCCAAGTACGACCAATCCCAGCAGGGCAACCAAAACTTTTATGTTACTTTTCACAAAGGCCATCGCTCCGAATAACGCCAGAATTATTAATGTAACGACTGTATCTACCTGCGCAAACATCCATGAGGACTGTCCGTTCATATCAATAATCTTCACCAGGAAATCTTCCTTAATATCTCTAAGCACTACCAACATTAGGTTAGCTACAAACAATAATACAAGAAATGGCATAAAGTCGATGAACAGTTCTTTCCGTTGCTTGCCATTCAGAGTTACACGACTACTTTTTTGTTCTATATCTTGTGCCGTAGGTTGTGGCAAACGGGTTAAGCTATATCCCAAAAGAGCCAATAAAGGAAGTGCAAAAGCACCGATAAGTGCCGGCATCCAAAATTCGCTGACGTTCAATGTATTCATAACGAACAATCCGATGGATTTTGCCGTTCCCGAACTGATAACAATACTGATTCCTAAAAGACTGGCCAAAATATCCGTAGTGCGGCGACCTTCGATAAAACTGAAAATAACTCCCCACATACAGCCCAATGACAATCCATTGAAGAACATGGCAAACATATTATAAGGAGTGGGAAGTGCTCCGAACGCAACCAATGACAATTCCGCTACGGCAATGGAAACGAGTATAAACTTCAGGCGATTCTCTCTCTTCAATTCGGAAATCAACTTGATACCTATAAACTTGGCTATCAGATAACCTGCTATCTGAATGATAGTAACCAGTACTTTATAATCAAAGCCGAATGCTTCTATCCCGTCAAAAGTAGCAGCTGTGAAAGGTTTGCGCAATGTATAAACCAGTGAGTAAGAAAGAAGGGCTGCTCCACCTGCCCATAGAATAAAGAGGAAATCGGCTAATCTTCTGTTTGAACTTTGTTTCGATATTGCTTCAGTAATCGTTTTCATACGTTTTCGTTTTAATTTCTGGAGCAAAAGTAGAGGAGAATAGCAAGGGAGAAAATGAATTCTAAAGATTCATTTTATTCATTATCAGGTAGAAATGGAAGTAATATTAATGTAACGTTTATGTAACCGTAATTTCTTGGAAATGGAATACAAAAAGGGTTGCACAATCACTAATCCGGTATTGCGCAACCCTTTTTATTCGATTTCTTATTTTTCTTCTTATTGGAAAGTAGGCATCTTGAATCTGTACAATAATCCACCTACCATGGAAGCTACGCGGTCAGGTCTTCCCTGTTCGGAGCCATCGTATGTATCGGTACGGATACCGACTTTAGGTTCGGCATACAGATACAAAGAAGAAGCCACTTTCAGCTTTACCTGCACACCGGCATCCAGTCCCGGCACTGCTCGGAACTTACCGTAACGGCGTACCAGTCCGGCCGTAACTCCCACAAAAGGAACAACATCTATCACATGGTCGGGGCTGTATCCTTTTGCCAATGTGGCCAGACTCATCATATAATCCATACCCAAACCGGCATAATGAAGATTCATCTTCGACGACGTTTTGGCCTTGTACATAATTGTTCCATTTACCCGCCATGCAGATAACGGAGTGTACCATTTACCTATGCTTCCTTTTGCTTCTACACCTGCATTCTTCACCAAATCTTTGTTGGCTACGAGCAAGCTACCCAATCCAAGTGCACCGGAGATGAAGTAACGCTTGTCATCCTGACCAAACACGCTGCGATTGGCTGCTTTTGAATAAGGAACAAAGCGATAGTGGAAACCTGCATTGACTCCTACCATTACGTCTTTCTGCATAAAGCCCAGATTACCTTCAATGAATTTATCTCCATACAAGCGAATCTGCGGTTCAATGTACAAACCGAGAAAATCATTCACATGCCATAATCCCTGTATGCCTGCATTAATACCCGGTTGGAACTTATGGTCTGATTTGGAAGTATAAGCAAGGTTGACACCTACCGAACCTATTAAATCAAAGATACGATCGGAATTATATCCACTCATGGTAGACGTTATGTTCCACAAGTAATCAAGACCACCACTGACGCTGGCATGTCTAAGTTTGCCCGCTTTAACACTTCCCGGAACTACATAGTTCGTAAAGAATCCACCCGTACCCACCAGGCGCAAACCGGAATAAGGGCTCAACCACTTACCGATAGAGACAGAAGCCTGCGGACCTAAAGAACCAAGGTTTTCAAGATTCGTCTTATTCAGGAACATTTGCACACCGATTCCCGAAGTCATAAACAGATTGTCTGCGATGTGATTGCTTGAGAATCCGTTCTTCGGACGTGCCGCACGGTCAATCGTATGATAAGTCAAACCAAAATTCAACTCTCCGAGCTGATCCGTATTGCCACCTACTCCGCGACCTCCTGCATATCTCTTATTATACACATTGAGGCGAGGTTCTATAAATAAATCCACAGAACGGTTGATACGGAAACTTCCTTGCACACCGACTCCTATTCCCGGAGCATACTTGGCGGTTTTATCCACTCCTTTCGTACCTGCCAGGTTAACTCCGGCAATACCGATCAGACTAAATATTCTGTCTTCATCATATCCCCAAAGAACATTATTGATATTCAACAGATAGTCCGCATGCAGATCGACATGTTTAAAGTAGCCGCTTGCACTGCCCGAAGGGGTGTCTGAAAGTCCAACCGTCCCGGACAAACGCAGACCGGAAGAAGGACTGAACCATTTACCGATTCCGGCAGAGAACTGGGGACCTAATCCTTTAATCGTATTCTTGATTCCCGGAACTTTCAGTGTACTGATACCACCGGATAAAGAGATAAACATATGATTCAGGAAGGAACTTTTATCGAAATCATCGAAATGAATCTTAGTTCCCATCGGAGCAGCAGGCATATAGGTCAGACCTACCAGAACCGAACCAGCCATTTTATAGTTTCTCCAACTTTCCGTATACGCAAAACCGTCATTATACCATCCGATCCGCGGTTCTACAAACAAATCCAATGTAGAAGAAAGACGTACATTTCCCTGTAAACCGAGATGAGCGCCGTAATAAAGCTGACCGCCGCCTTTCAAATCCGGATACTTTTCGGAACGATCGCTATTGTCGCCCACCTTAGAATAACCGGCTTCTATACCTGCAATCCCTACTAACTCAAAACAACGGTTTGCATTGTATCCGTATGCCAGGGAGGACATATTCAACAGATAGTCCAGGCTGCCGCCACCCATTTTTATTTTAGAATCGTAGATACTCGACGGCAGATAACCTAAATTCACCCCTATCCGAAGTCCATGAACCGGAGTAATCCACTTTCCCATAAAGAGATGGGCGGTCATTCCCATTCCATCCTGACTATCTCCACTTGTTAACAAGCTGTATGGCCCTATTCCGGCAGAGAAAAAGAGATGTTCATTGAATTTATTGCTCTCGAACTTTTCATTTGCAGGCCGTTTCTGTAACATATATTGCAATGCACCATAATCCTGTGCCTGTAAGGTAACAGCAAGCATCAGGAAGATTGCCACTGCTACATATTTATTGTTGATTCTGAAGATATTCATCGTTTACTCTTGTTGTATATATCATTATTTAATTTTCTGCTCTTCCGGCAGCAAGTCAATAATATCACCGTCCACCTTCGCTACTTCCAATAAGGAAGGATCAAGTTCAAGGGCCTTCTCAATGCTCATAATCGCATCACCTATTTTCTCCAGGCGGTTGGCGGCAATCGCTTTTATATAATATTCGCGGGCGGTCTCTACATCTATGGTAGAAATTTTATCCCATGCTTCCTGATTCTTCTTCATTGCGAGCAGCATCACCACCTCATTGAAAGGGCTGGTAGCCGCCACCTTTTCGAAAGCATCATTATAATAACCGGCCAATGCCTGAACGATGGCCTGCAAATCTTCAGAAACCGCTTCTTCGGGAACCAATGTCAAGACTGAATCCGCTTTTGTATATTTCCCTTCGTGTAGCAAGGCAATAGCCTGATTAGACAATAACTCCGCCGGTGCCGATTTACTGACAAACGGTTCGAGAATACGTGAATCCGGAGTATCTTTCTGTATCGTTGCCACTGCCAGTTCATTGGCTGCATACGTAAAGTTATCATAAAGTTCAAGAGCTTCCCTACAATACTTTTCCCTTTCGTCGGGAGTTTTTGCTGTCGTAATCATACGGTAATATTCGAAACGGGTCAGTTCCTTCGGATTCTTTCTGTAAAGTTCTCTAATCTCGTCGTCTGTCAAGGAACGGAAGATTGAATAACCATAGGTATATTGCACCTTTCTCAATTTAGGCAAATAAGTAGCCGCAAGTTCCTTGTAGAAAGGTTTCGATTTCAAGACCCCATTCAACCGGTAAGGAGTAGCTGCATATTGTTTGATTAAGTCCTCTACTTCTTTAGCCAGTTCCGGCTTGGAGTTTTTTTTCAGCAATTCAGCTACCTCCTTCCAGGAGGCAACCGATGCATCCGATTTCACCTCCAACAGTTTACGTGTTTCCGGGTCCAGTTGTGCCAGTATACGTTCCAGGGCTTTATCCGTACGCAATTTTGCCAGACGAAGATTCGTCGCGTAAGAACCGTCCGGCGAAGCTACCCCCGTAATATGAAAACTCTTCAAAGAGGCATCCGGGTTCGTCTCAATACCACGCAATTCCTGATTCAACCGGTTCAGTTCCACCTGATTCTGTGGATTCTTATCATCCAGGTCGGCTTTACCTACCAGGAAGGTTAAGTTTACCTCACCTTTCGTATCCCGCAACTGCATCACGGGTTTCGGAAGGTATTTCTCGTCCGTCAGGCTGAAAGCGGAGAATTTATACTCCAAGAAGCGAAGCGGGTTGACCGTTCCGCGTGCAATGGAGAAAGAGTCACGATAAATGATATTCCGGTAATTTTCCATCGCCAGATGCACATCTGCACGGTAGTCATGTTGCAGATATTCTATATAGATAGAATCATGGTAAGCAATAATATCCCCCTTGCGTGAAGAAGTAGTTTTCACACGGATGTAATCGTGCAAAGGATCTTTATCCATATCATAATCGTACATTCGATTTTGCGTTGTATTATAAGTATCCCCGTCGAATACAACAGGACGCATCAACAGACGCTTTTTCAGTGTCACATCATAAATGGAAGGCTGCAATACCAAGCGACGATGTGAGTTAAACATCTCCTTAGGCACCGGGACACGGGTTTTCAGATGGAAATAATTGCCTTTGATTTCGATGTCCGTAGGTTCCGGAATCACTTTGTCCTTCACTTTGGAAGTAATCGTTACTTCGTCCAGTTCGATGACGGCATCTTTCAATACTACATTCAGAATCTGCTTTCCTGCCACCTTCACTGTTTTGTCTTCATAACCGACACATGTAAACTTCAACGAGCCGTTTTTCTCAACCAAGACACTGTAACGACCATCCTCGTCGGACATTTCTATACGTTCGTCATTGACCGGATTCAACACATTTACATTCGGAACACTTTTTCCCTGCGGGTTTGTGATATGCCCCTGCACGCGGATCCGTTGGGCGGATACATTCATACCGACGAACATCATCGCCACGAGAAGTATACCTGTTAATCTATCACGTTTCAAATTGATTTTCATTCTCTTTTCTGACTAGCTAATGTTCGTTATCGAATAATATAAACAAAGGATACCCCCAGTTTGACAGGTGCAATGGTGGTCTTACTATCGTTGACCGCACCCGGTTTCGGAGTACCCTTATCATACTTAAACTGACGGTAGCGCAACACACCCACTCCGGCAGTTGCTTCGATGTTCCAATGATCGCCCAGCACCCATGCGTATCCATAGGTCAAACCAGCGGCGTATGCATCGCCTTTGTGATGCACATCTTTTACCATCATATCAAAATTATTCACGAAAGCGGTGATTCCAAGAAAATGACTCACCATCGGACGATTTAGCCAGTAACGAACTTCAGGCTGAAAATGCGTGAAAGTCGTTTTAAAGTTGTCTGTACTGATTGGGTTCGCAGCAATCCCCATGTTTAAGGAGACATGACTACCCAATACAAATTCTGCTTCTACATTCGGACTGGCGGTCAGCCAACCCAATGCATTTGTCTTTACAGCCACCCGTTGTGCGTGCACATGTACACCACAACATAATAACAGAAATGATAACGCAGCTATTACCCTGCGACCATTTCTCATCACATATACCATCATTTATTTCCCACTAAATATTTCCCACTAAATATTTACCCACAAAAAAGGGCTTACTGTCCATTTTATATACTACTTGGACAGAAAGCCACAAAATTAGAAAAAATATAGTATTAAAAACGTTTAAACACGCTTTTTTTGTTTTTTATTGCAACAATTTCCATCTTAGGCCATAATATACCATACTACGGATAAGATATACAATTTTTCTTTATTACCAATGAAACATCAGATACGCAACAACATAGGCTCCGACGCAGCATCGGGTTTTATCTTCTTATCGCCGATAACAACCGTACAGGGAGCAGAAGAAATAATATACCATTTCCCTTCTTTCTTTTCGAGCAATACATTAGCGGCATTGTCGGTCTGAATCATTACCCCGGGTGCAACCAATTGGGTTCCATTCCCTAAAAACAACGTCCGGTTTCCTGCATATTCATTGCTAATAACAGCATAATCCGCTTTCACTTTCATTCCTTGATAAGTAGCGGTTTGTGCAGCATCAGATAGAGAGAAGATATGATCTATACGTCCGTTTTTGCTTTTCACACAGATTCCGGCAAAATCTTCTAAACCTACTCCTTCCACATCAAAATAAGAGACGGACTGAATAGCAGACGGTTCCTTTTTTGTACTCGGTTCATATATCGAAACAAAAGGACGATTCCAAGCTTCTCCATGCTGACGGGCAACAAATGTCAGCGTCGGCTGCTCCTTTATATTATAGGGCATATTCGGTGTACGGCTTAGCCCTTCGGTCATTGGCGCCAAAGCCGTAAAGACTTCACGATCCGGTTCGCCTTTCATCCAAAGATTCATGTATATATCATCGCCGTCCTTATCTTTCATATCTATGGTGAAAGTTGCCTTGACATCCTTAGCGGTTGCAGCCACTTTCTTATCATATAAATAGGAATAAGCGTAAAGATGTGCGCCTGCAAAGGCGAGTTCTTCCGTAGGCTGGAGATTCAGGTCGCTGCCATCTGCTGCTGTCAATGTCAAAGTCTGCCCAAGGTTGTGATAGAAGTAATCGTGCATCTTATCGCCTCCTTTCTCTTTCCGGCTGCGGAATACATCGACATAATACCCCGTCTCCGCCCCGGTAGTGACAATACTCATCATACGGGTCTGATCCGCCCTGCTTTCCGGTTCACGAAAATAAAGGTTACTGTAAGTAACGGACGTAAATGCTTTGCCCGGTTCCGCTGATGCCGGGAAACAGGAAAGCAAATCAAAAGAATGGTTACTTTTCATCACCGGATAGCTCGATATTCCATCCACACAAACTGTATTATGACTGGGGAATTGAGAATAATATTCCGCATAATCCAGTCCGCTGTACAAGAAAAGCCCGATACCTGCATCCGGACCCAATACGTATCCTTTTCCGTAAAGTTCCATCGAAATGCCGTTAGCGTGCATGTGATTCCCTTCACTGCCATTCAACGAAATCATCAAACTGTTGCGCGGATGCATACCGTTGCGCTGTACCAGCCATGACACATTGGGAGCATAAAACAAAGGAGAAACATAATCTTCTATCTTTCCCGGCTGCACTTTGGGATTTAGCGTCAGCGGTTTATCTTCAAAGAAAGAATTGACAGATACACGCACATTCTTCTTTTCTGTTTTATCATTTCCCAAATCCGGGTTCAGGCATTTCAATAAAGCCGTGAAATAGTTTTCCTGTTCTTTCTTCCCGTTCGCCTGTGCATTCTGTATCATACGGATAAAGAAGTTCGTACTCAAATATCCCGGATGCGTATCTCCAAAGCCACAAATCATACGGTTGGGAAACAGATATTGGGGAGTGGTTGCTACCGCTTTCGACAATACAGGCATTGCTTTCACCAAATCATATTGCAGATTCGTATCAAACTGATTCACGAAATTGGCATAATCATTGATTACCACACTGCTATATCCCGGACATTCTGCCCAAATTCCCGTATTTATATCGAAACCATAATCTGCCAATTGCGTCAGACTCCACTGGCGGATGCTGGAACGGTTCATCACATAGTCGATATAATATTCACGTCCTTTTCCGTCGGCATATTCCTTATTGTCTTCCAATACCAATCCGACATTCATAACAAACCGTGCCTGTAGCAAATTCCAGTTGTTATGAGGTACACCGTTCGCAATGATATTATCCGCCCATTTCTTAAAAGCCCCGGCGTAGATTTCCATTTTATCCGGGTAATTGGCCTTTAGATAATTATATAGAAAATCGTATAAAGGTACAGCGATATGGAGTGCGTCTTCATGGATGACTTCGAAAGAAGTCAATCCTACCAATGTTTGCTGATGGCCGTGATTCAGGTCGATGGGCACGTTTCTATAATAAATACCCGTCATATATGTATCAAAGACCCCTGCGGCAAGTTTAGCGAATTTCTCTTCATCCGTCATCCAATAAAGGAAAGCGGCATCACGGGCAATTCCCAGGATTTCGCAGTTCAGGCTTTCAATATTCCGGCCTGTTTTGGATGGGTGTACACTCTCCATAGGACGGTCGGGAAGTGCATTATTGCAGAAAGTGACATTCCCATCCTCATCATCATAAGGAACGACATCCGCCAATTTGGGACGGCCGTGGGTAGCAGCTGTGCCACGGGTTCCCGTGTAGCGCACAGTGGGATAAGGAGCTCTTTCACCACCTGCATGGTCGAACGTTTCACCTTTCACATATACTTCCGTGGCATGAGACTTCCAGTACATTGCCAAACGAGACAGCAACCACGCCGGTTGAGCATCCGTCAGGTTCGTATATACTTCCGTCCGTTCCTTCAATTTATTGAAAACATCTTTCGCCCATTCTTCTTTTTTAATCAGCTTCCATGTTTCCTGCTTTCCCGCCGGAGTAGTCAGTACCCGCGGATGTGTCTGCGGCATCTTTTCCGGCAAAGGAATCTCTTGTCCGGATGCGCTGTTCAGAAAGGATAGAAAACATAGTCCAAGTAAAATTCGTCTCATACTTCAATTTTCTTTTTTTAGGTTTGATACCTATTAAATACGAAGATAGAGATTTATTTACCTAAATCCTCCGTCAAAGAACAATTTTATTTGTACGAGACTACGCTGTTATTTCAAACAAAGAATTATATTTGCAAAAAACCGACTAACAATTCTGATACTTATGAAAATTTTATCTATCCATGATTTGGCAACAATCAGGAAGAGAGCAGAGCACAATCTTTCATTGCGCGAAGAAAGTAATGAAAAGGTGACTGAAAAGTGTTACGGACTGGCATCCGGTGCGCAACATCTTCAGATTCTGATTTGCGGTGGTACAGGCTGTAAGGCATCTTCCAGCCAGGGTATTACAGACAATCTTCTAAAAGCCATCCAAAAGAACGAAATCACCGACAAAGTAGAAGTCATCACCGTAGGCTGTTTCGGCTTCTGTGAAAAAGGTCCTATCGTGAAAATTATCCCCGATAATACCTTTTACACCCAAGTCACTCCCGAAGATGCGGAAGAAATCATCAACGAGCATATCATCGGAGGACGAAGAATCGAACGGTTGCTGTATGTAGATCCTAAAACGGAACATACCGTCAGCGACTCCAAGCACATGGATTTCTACCGGAAACAACTCCGCATCGCATTGCGTAACTGTGGTTTTATCGATCCCGAAAATATTGAAGAGTATATCGCCCGTGAAGGATACTTTGCATTGGCCGATTGCCTGCTTAACAAACAGCCGACGGACGTTATTGATATTATCAAACGTTCGGGACTTCGCGGACGTGGCGGTGGCGGTTTCCCGACGGGACTGAAATGGGAATTTGCCAACAAACAACAGTCGGATGTCAAATACGTGGTTTGTAACGCCGACGAAGGAGATCCCGGTGCATTCATGGACCGTTCCATTATGGAGGGCGACCCACATTCGATTGTAGAAGCGATGTGTGTCTGCGGTTATTCCATCGGGTCCACCAAAGGATTAGTATATATCCGTGCCGAATATCCGTTAGCTATCAACCGACTGAAAACAGCTATCAATCAGGCACGCGAATACGGATTACTGGGAGATCATATCTTAGGAACAGATTTCAGTTTCGACATAGAAATACGATACGGAGCCGGAGCTTTTGTCTGCGGAGAAGAAACTGCCCTTATTCATTCGATGGAAGGAAAACGAGGAGAGCCGACTCTGAAACCTCCCTTCCCTGCCGAATCCGGTTATCTGGGAAAACCAACCAATGTAAATAATGTGGAAACACTTGCCAATATTCCCATTATTCTAACCAAAGGAGCCGACTGGTTTGCAACGATTGGCACAGAACGTTCCAAAGGAACCAAAGTGTTTGCTCTTGCCGGAAAGATTAATAATGTAGGGCTGATCGAAGTGCCGATGGGAACTACTCTTCGGGAAGTAATCTACGAAATCGGAGGAGGTATCAAAGGCGGAAAGAAATTCAAAGCTGTACAAACAGGAGGACCGTCAGGCGGCTGTCTGACAGAAAAACATCTGGACACTCCCATTGACTTTGACAACCTTCTCTCGGCCGGTTCCATGATGGGTTCAGGAGGGATGATTGTCATGGATGAGGACGACTGCATGGTATCCGTAGCACGCTTTTATCTGGATTTTACAGTGGAAGAGTCCTGCGGGAAATGCACACCTTGCCGCATTGGAAACAAACGTCTGCTGGAACTACTGAACAAGATTACGGAAGGAAAAGGCACAGAAAAAGACCTGGACACACTTGCCACTTTGGGACAAGTCATCAAAGATACGGCCCTCTGCGGACTGGGACAAACCTCTCCGAATCCTGTTTTATCCACATTGGATAACTTCTACGATGAATATATGGAACACGTACGGGATAAGACTTGTCGTTCCAAGCAATGTAAATCACTATTAACATATACCATCAGTCCGGAACGTTGCATTGGTTGTCATCTATGCGCCAAAAACTGTCCGGCGGATGCTATCAGCGGGCTGGTGCGCAAGCCACATGTCATTGCTCCTGATAAATGTATCAAGTGCGGCATGTGCATGGCACGCTGCAAATTCAACGCTATTCTTGTCTGCTAAAATCTTATTTACTATGGAAGAAAAACAAATTACTCTCCAGATAGACGGTCATTTCATCACTGTGCCCGAGGGAAGCACTATTCTTGAAGCCGCTATCAAAATCGGTATCAATATACCTACGCTGTGTCATATCGACCTGAAAGGAACCTGTATAAAAAATAATCCGGCTTCCTGCCGTATTTGTGTGGTTGAAGTGATGGGACGGCGCAACCTGGCTCCTGCCTGCGCTACCCGTTGCACGGAGGGCATGGTAGTAAAAACCAGTACCCTGCGCGTAATGAACGCTCGCAAAGTGGTAGCTGAACTGATCCTTTCGGATCACCCCAATGACTGCCTCACTTGCCCTAAATGCGGCAACTGCGAGCTCCAAACGTTAGCACTGCGTTTCAACATTCGCGAAATGCCTTTCAATGGCGGTGAGCTGTCCCCCCGCAAACGGGAAATTACCGCTTCTATCGTCCGTAATATGGATAAATGCATTTTCTGTCGCCGTTGTGAAAGTGTTTGCAATGATGTACAGACGGTCGGAGCATTGGGTGCCATCCGTCGCGGATTCAATACAACCATCGCTCCTGCCTTTGACCGAATGATGACGGAAAGTGAATGTACTTACTGCGGTCAGTGCGTGGCTGTCTGTCCCGTAGGCGCATTAACAGAACGTGACTACACCAACCGTCTGCTCGACGATCTGGCTAATCCGGACAAAGTAGTGATTGTGCAGACCGCACCTGCCGTACGGGCGGCCCTAGGTGAAGAATTCGGATTTCCTCCCGGCACTCTGGTAACCGGGAAAATGGTGTATGCACTTCGCGAACTGGGATTCGACTATGTATTCGATACTGATTTTGCAGCCGACCTTACCATTATGGAAGAGGGTTCTGAAATTCTGAACCGCCTGACACGTTATCTCAACGGAGATAAATCCGTACGATTACCTATCCTGACTTCCTGCTGTCCGGCATGGGTCAACTTCTTCGAACATCATTTCCCGGACATGCTGGACATTCCGTCCACCGCCCGCTCCCCACAACAGATGTTCGGTTCCATTGCCAAATCCTATTGGGCGGAGAAAATGGGCATACCCAGAGAAAAACTGGTTGTCGTATCTATCATGCCTTGTCTGGCTAAAAGGTACGAATGTGCACGTGATGAATTCAAAGTGAACGGTATCCCCGATGTGGATTATTCTATCTCTACCCGTGAACTAGCACGACTAATTAAACGTGCCAATATCGGGTTCCCTCTCGTACTGGACAGCCCATTCGACAACCCGATGGGTGAATCGACAGGTGCCGGTGTCATTTTCGGAACAACAGGTGGTGTAATGGAAGCCGCCCTCCGTTCTGTCTATGAAATCTATACCGGAGAACCTTTGAAAAATGTAAATTTCGAACAGGTACGCGGACTAAATGGCGTCCGTCGTGCTACCATTAACCTAAACGGATTTGAATTAAAAGTAGGCATCGCACACGGACTAGGCAACGCTCGTCATCTACTGGAAGATATACGGAACGGACATAACGAATATCATGTAATCGAAATTATGGCTTGCCCCGGAGGCTGTATCGGTGGCGGCGGGCAGCCTTTGCATCACGGCAACTCGGAAATACTCTATGCACGCGCCAACGCACTTTACCGTGAAGACGCCAACAAACCTTTGCGCAAATCGCACGAGAATCCGTATATCAAGACATTATACGAGGATTATCTCGGCAAACCGCTAGGTGAGAAATCGGAAACTCTCCTGCATACGCATTATTTCAACAAAGCGATTGATTAACTTTTAAATGAAGAGTATTATGTCAGATATCAAACTAGCCTGTGACATGGCAGAGCAAATCAAAACGATCTGCGACAAGCATGGAAACAAACCGGGCGAACTTATCAATATTTTGCATGAGGCACAGCATTTGCAAGGGTATCTACCCGAGGAAACGCAACGGATTATCGCTTCCAAACTTGGAATTCCCGTATCGAAAGTGTATGGTGTCGTCACTTTCTATACTTTCTTTACCATGACTCCCAAAGGAAAACATCCCATCTCTGTTTGCATGGGTACAGCTTGTTATGTACGTGGTTCAGAAAAACTGCTGGAAGAGTTCAAACGTGTATTAGGTATCGAAGTCGGTGACACTACCCCGGACGGAAAGTTCTCATTAGACTGTCTGCGTTGTGTAGGCGCCTGCGGACTGGCTCCGGTAGTGATGATCGGCGAGAAGGTATATGGTCGATTACAACCGGTAGATGTAAAGAAGATTATTGAAGAATTGGAATAACCGAATTCCCGAAAACAATATAAAACAAACGGCTGCCTTGATAAGTCAAAACAGCCGTTCATTAATATTAAAATGTAAAAAAATGATGCGGAGAGAACGAGATTCGAACTCGTGATACCCTTTAGGGGTATACACGCTTTCCAGGCGTGCCTCTTCAACCACTCGAGCACCTCTCCTTACAATTACCAACTAGAGAAAAAACTCTCCATAAAAACAGAAAGCAGCAAAAAGCTGCTTTCTAGCGGAGAGACAGGGAACGATTAACTTTAAGGTTCCTTACTCATTATCAGCATCTTACATAAATCCTCAATTCCTATGACACCGCATAATTCACCGCATATATGCTGCAACTTTCTTCCTGTTACACTTTTACTTACTTTTGCAAATATACGAAAAAAGCAGTATAAATACAAATTCATCACTTGATTTAACGAAGATAACTTCTATAATTTTTTTCCAATACCGATTGCAATTTGGAAAGAGGATAAAGGAACTTGCCACCTATAACAGTATAAGCTATCCCCTTTTCATCCTGCAACTTTTGCAAAGTCCTGCTTGATATATGTAACATACTACATACCTGCTCACCAGTCATATAAACCTCATTAGCTACAGGAACCTGCAAATTCTGAAATTCAAGAATTTCCTTTGAGCATTTTCTAAGCATCCTCATTATCATAATATATTCTTCTGATTGTTTTGTAATTACCCCATCCATACTCTAACTCTATTTATGGATATTCAGTAAATGTTCCTCTTTCTTCTAAATTAAGAAAAAAGTTTTACTTTACGTGAGCTTTTCTCTTGATTTTTTCGTTCAATTCTCCCAGTCTTCTATCTTTTTCATAGAACATTATTTACATATTCTTATTTTTTCTTCCCACCCATGCATTATGTACATATCTTTTTTAGGGGAAGTTAAAACCTCTCCTCTTTTCCTCTTATTTTAGTCAGATTATGCTGCCTTTCTTTTTTTTCTTTTCGACCTTTTCTATCATACATACCGCATTGGCTGTATGTATCCCAAAGAAAACTCAAAGTACTTCCGTTTTCCTGTTTCTGGCTTTTATCCTGGCCAGTGAATAATGTTGTTTCTGCGTTTCAAAACTTCCTTCCAGGCGGGTAGCTCTTTCACGGCTGAGTTCCGACCGTAAGATTCTCCGAAATCGCTCATCTTTGGCGGCTCTGCCCTTACGCTTGGACAATAGGGCATTAAAGGGCAGATTTCCCGTATATGCGCCTCCTTATTCTCGAATTATGGGCGTAAGTCACATGGTTATGAAGAGATATCTACCCTTTAATGGGGAGAACAGCCGGCTAATATCTGATGGAAATGCCCAACAAATCACAGGAAAATAGCCACGCAATAGTCTGATACACAATAATTATTGGAGATACGTGGTCCGCTCCTGCGGACAGCAAGTTGTCTTTTGGGTAAACGAAAACCAGACGGTTTAACAGCGCGTTACGCCGTTAAACCGTTAGCCCTTCCAAGCTCCAGAGTCGCTTCATCATATAATTTGATAGCTTCACCTATATTATCACTTGGGACGTTTACCAACAGACTCCCTTTCCTTTTTTCTGTTCGATGCCCTACAAAAAGGCTGTTTGCGGCCGCTTATTTCCGTTTATTTTCACTATTTTTGCAGTATGAAAATGAAGACAGACGATACATTCAATCATGCCCATGCCGACAGGCTTCTGCTCCCCAACGCCTCATTGCTTGGGGAGGTGGAGAACATGCTGGCCGACGGACGGTCGGTCATGCTGAAGGCTACGGGAAACAGCATGCTCCCCTTCATTGTCGGAGGGCGTGACAGTGTGCTTGTACGGCGTCCCTCCGGGATACAGGCGTTACAGGTCTGGCAAATCGCCCTGGCACACCTGCCCGACAGCCGGTATGTGCTGCACCGTATCGTCCGCATCCATGGCGCGGAGATTGTCCTAATGGGCGACGGGAATCTAAAGGAAACGGAAAGTTGTCGGTTTCCCGATATAACGGGAGTTGTCACAAGAATTATCCGTAACGGCCGTTATGTGGACTGCGACGCAGGGGGTGAACGGTGCAAGGCGAAGATATGGGGCAGGCTGCTCCCTATTCGCCGGTATTTGCTGTACATATACAGACGGGTATGGATATGAAGGCGGGAATGAGTATGAAAGAAGGAGCGGAATGGCTGTGGAACGCCTCACGGGGATATCGCTCCCCCATTCTGGCGGGTATTCTTGCCGGGACAGTTCGCATCGGCGTGTCCCTCACGTTCGTCTGGTTCTGCAAGCACCTGATAGATACCGCCACCCATCAGGCGGACGGGAACATCATCCTGGGACTGGCGGCCATGGCGGGATGCATCGTCCTGCAACTGCTGCTGTCCGCACTTGTCAGCCGTCTCTATGCGCACACGGAGATCAGCCTGCGCAACAGACTGCGGCAGGATCTGCTCGAACATATCCTGAAAAGCCGGTGGAACGGTCGCGAGACATTCCATTCCGGCGATATGCTCAACCGCATGGAGGAGGATGTCCGTACCGTGACGGACCTGCTGGCGGGTTCCATCCCCTTGGTCGGAACCACGCTGTTCCAACTGGCCGGCGCCGCGCTGTTCCTGTTCTGTCTCGACCGGCGGATGGCTGTCGTCATCCTGCTTATCATGCCGTTGGCGTTGCTGTGCAGCAAGCTCTACATGAAGCGGATGCGGCGTCTGACACGTGAGATACGGGCGACGGACAGCCGTGTGCAAAGCCATCTGCAGGAGAACCTGCAGCACCGCACCCTGATTTCCGTCCTGGAATGCACCCCGGTGGCAGCGGACACGATGTCCTCACTCCAGTCGGGGCTGAAACGGCTGGTGATGCGGCGCAACTCATTTTCCATCTTTTCAAGTATCATGGTGCAGGCGGGGTTCGCCCTCGGCTATGTGACCGCTTTCGCATGGGGAATATACGGGCTGGACACCGGTACGGTAACATTCGGCACGCTGGCCGCCTTCCTGCAACTGGTGGCGCAGGTACAACGCCCTGTCGTGGAGCTGGCCCGGCAGGTTCCGGTGTTTATCGGCGCACTGACTTCCGTGGAGAGGATAGACGAGCTCAACTCCATGCCGCTGGAGGAACAGGGCGAGCCTGTCATCCTGGGTGGCAAGGCTGGTGTCCGTGTGGAGAATGTTACTTTTACCTATCCCGGCGGCAGACGTAAGGTGCTGGAACATTTCACATACGATTTCAAGCCGGGGAGCCTGACCGCCGTGCTCGGGGAGACCGGCAGCGGGAAGAGTACGCTGGTACGGCTGATACTGGCCTTGTTGCAGCCCGACGGGGGAAACATCACGCTGTATGACAAGACCCGGCCCGTGCCCGTTTCTCCACTCACACGGGGGAATTTCGTGTATGTCCCGCAGGGGAATACGCTCGTCAGCGGCACATTGCGCGACAACCTGCTGTTGGGCAATCCCGAAGCTACCGACGGGCAGATGCGGGAAGCGTTGCATACGGCGGCGGCCGATTTTGTACGGGAACTGCCGCAAGGACTGGACACCCCCTGCGGCGAGATGGGAACGGGCATAAGTGAGGGGCAGGCGCAACGCATAGCCATCGCGCGCGGACTGCTCCGCCCCGGTAACATCGTCCTGCTGGACGAGCCCACCTCCTCGCTGGATTCCGATACCGAACGGACGCTGCTGGAACGGCTTTCACATACCATTCAAGGCAAGACCCTCATCATTATCACCCACCAGGAACAGACGGCACGGCTCTGTAACGCCGTTATCAGGATGCATCCGGTGGGCTCCCCCGGCAAGTGACGCCTACGTGAGACTGCGGGATGGCCGGGAACGGGGCCGATCGCGCAGGTATAAAACAAAAGCAGGGAAGTCCGGGGCTTATCCCGGCTTCCCTGCCGACGGGGAGGCGGCATCATTGCTATGCGTGCAGTCCGACTGCCATATCAAACTGGTTGGATGTTGAGATGAAATTATGGCACGCATGCCCGCTTCCCTTCGTATATAATTCCTTATCCGGATGATACGCCGCCTCCCGATGACGGACAGCCGCGGTATGAATTCCGATAAATACGGTATTCCAAATATCCATATCCGAACCACGCCTGGCCCGGATATGGATAAGCAAACAAAACAAACAAATGATAGCGGATTTAATTCGTACAGCCGGAAATACCACATTCCACGGCTGTGGTATGAACCCGCCAGGGGTATATATTGTTCTGACAGTGTGTCGTATTCATGGTTCATACAGTTCCTACAGGGCGGAATTGTCCATGTCTTGTGCCGCACTTCCCTGTTGTCAATATCCCGGATTTTGCGTAAGCGCGGGCAAAAGGTTTATTTCGGATTGCGGAAAAGGCATGAGAAGCTCGTAGGCTTCGCATCCGGCCACGGCCTGTGCCTGCCCGGTCCGTTTCAACATGATCCAATAGCCCCAGTCTTGCTTCCGCGTTTTCCATTCGTCCGGCAGGGCCGACTTGTCCGCAGTGTCCTCCATACCGGCCTCTTTGAGCAGCAGGGCGGTTTTCGCGGGTGTATAGTTCGCAAGGCTTTCACCGAAAACGCGGTACATTTCGGGCTCGGACGATTCCTCGACCGCAATGCTGAAATCGGACTGACAGTCGCGAAGCAGGTATCCCGCCTCGTCATTGTAGCCCAGGCTCAAAGCGATTTCGGCACGGAGGGCCTTGACGGTCTCCATAGTGATGCGCCACCCGCCTTCGGGGAGGTTGTGTAAAAAGTAAGAATCAAGTGTTCTTTGACATATTGTATAAAAAGGATTTTATATCTTTGCTCTGCTAACAATAGGATTAATTTTATGGGCTATATTCAACCTTTTGACCGTAATCAACTGACTCTTCCCGAGTCTTTAGATTCTTATATCTCTTGTGAGAACCCTGTTCGTCTGATTGATGTTTTTGTCGATCAGTTTATCAAATTGCACCCTGATTTTTCATCTTATAAAGGTAACAGTCCTACGGGCCGTTCGGCTTATAGCTTTGGTACTTTACTCAAGCTGTATGTCTACGGCTATTTAAACAGTATCAGTTCTTCCCGTAAACTGGAGCGCGAGACTCTGCGTAATATGGAGTTGATCTGGCTTCTGGGTAATCTCCATCCTGATCATAAGACTATTGCCGATTTCCGTTCCAAACAAACTTCGGGCATTCATGAATGTTGCCTTGATTTCCGCCGCTTTCTGGTCAGTTCCGGTTATATTTCAGGCAAACTGGTAGCTGTTGACGGCAGTAAAATCAAAGCCAATACCAATCGTGACGGTCTTACTTTAGATGGTATTAATCGACAGTTAGCCTTGTTGGATACCCGTTTAGAGAAGTATCTGCACCAGCTTAATGAAAATGATCTGGTGGAAACAGCCCAGGAACAATTATCCGAACTCTCGGACGAGCCGGTGTGGAGAGCTCCCTACTGGAGAAGATAGCCCGTTTGAGCCAACAGGTTGAAGAACTTCAGGCGGAAAAACAGCGTATGCTGGATGAAGGTTCCCAAAGAAGCTTTCCTTCTGACCGCGAAGCTCGCCTGATGAAGACCCGTAACGGTTTTGTTCCGGCTTACAATGTCCAATCAGTGGTAGATTCCCAACATCACCTGATAGGTGCCATGCAGGTTACCGACCACCCGAATGACTTTGAAGACCTTCAACCTTCGATTCATGCCATGCAGGAAGACCTTCAGGTAGAAGTATCCCAAGCCGTTGCCGACACCGGTTATGCTAATGAAGAACAGATTCTGGCCCTTGAAGAAGAAGGCAAAGTGATTGCCGTTCCTTTCAATGAAGGAGACCATTCTCCTAAAGAAGATCGGGAGCACGGAATCTTTTTTACCTATGATGCAGACAATGACTATTATATATGCTCCCAAGAAAAGATATTACCTATTAAAGACAGGCAAGTTCGTAAACATGGAAAGATTTATAGAAAATATCAGGGAAGAGACTGCAAGGGTTGTCCCTTGATAAAGTTCTGCACCACATCAAAAAAAGGCCGGATTATCTACCGAAGGGCAGATGCCGAACCCATAAGACAGTATATGAAGAAGTGTAAGGGGATGAAATACAAAGCGCTTATACGTTTACGAAAAACATGGGTAGAACATCCCTTCGGAACTCTTAAATACTGGATGGGGCAAATACCACTCCTACTCAGAGGAAAGGAAAAGGTACAGGCTGAAATAGATTTGTACGCAACATGCTATAATCTAAGAAGAGTGACTAACATTCAAAGCATACAGGTACTATTGCAACAAGTCCACTATTGGGGTATTAAGTATACCTAATAGCGGTCATTCGCCAAAGGACAACAATAGAAATACCAAAATAAAGAGATAAAGAGCATTGCCTTTTTAATACAATATGTCAAAGAACACTTGATTCTTACTTTTTACACAACCTCCGGGCAAACGGGTGATGTCTTGCAGTTCATTGAGCAGTCCCCAACAAAGGTCTTGCGGTGACCGTACGGGGGAATGCAGGATTTCATCGTAATTGTTGGAAGTGGCGGGCACCGTAATGTAAGGCACACTGCCCCACAGTTGTGACAGGTTGTAATAGACCATGCATCTCAAGGCTTTCGCCTCGTTGATGTAAGCGGTACGCTCATAGGAGCCGTCAAAGGCTTCAAGGCATTTATCACCATATTGGCGTTGCTGATGACAAGGTAGGCCGCACTCCACACATCGGCCACATGACTGTCATACGGAGTAATGACGGACGCAGGGTGTTCATCAAAGTCTTTCCCCGTAAGCCTTATCTTCTCCAGCAGCAACTGCCTGTACTCATAACTCCGTAAGTTGCTGTAAATGCCAAGGATTGCATTTTGCACAGCTTTCCTCTTCCCAGAAACTTTCTTCCTCGTTGGGATAGATCGGAGCCGGTTCTAATACATCACAATTGTTTTCCACCTCCTTTCTCAGCTCGTTGATTTTTTCCTCGCCTCCATCGTACCGGGTAAGCATGACGGCGGAATCACCATCGGTGAGCGACATGCTGTTGCCCGTAATGCCTGCCACCGCGACAAGCACTTCCCCTACTGCGAGTTTCATGGTAAGCAGATTCTCTACGAGCGTGTATTAGAACGACATGCCTTCCACCGTCCATCCCGTATGATATCCGGTCACATCTGGTATTGACGAGTAGGTGTAAGTCACCAACTCCCCTGTCCCTTCCTTGTGAAATTCAACGGTATAAATCGTTCCGTTCTCGGTGCTGTACCAGTTTCCGGTCAAACCGCCCTGCACGATAACATCCTCGTCGGAGTCGGAGCAGGCAGCGAGTACAAAGGCGCACGCCATGAAACATAAAAAAGTGCATATATTCATCATAATTGTATAACAGATGGTTTGTATTCAGATCATAATTCATAATACCATGTCAAGAAATCCTTCCGGAATGACAATTGACAGGTTAATAATTTTTTTTCTGACAAATAGAAATGTAAGGAAGACAGAGTCTTCCGCCTTCCTTACAATCCCCGCGCTTTTCACAAAGGACATAGGTCTTAACATCTTTTTACTTTCCCGGTTATATTTGTTTTCCGACCGGGAAACGGAAATATGTGGTCTGTCTGAAATCCGGTCTTGTGTATCGAAATCCGCGTCAAGGCTTTCGCCCAGTCTGACGGCTGACCAGAATCGGACAAGTTCCTATATGAACAAATGTTTTATTCCCCACGTGTGATAACCGCACGGCTCAAACGCGGGTCGTTGTAGAACATGTTGTCCACACCGCCCTTGTAGTCGATGCGGAGCTGTTTCTCGCTGACGCCGAACTCTTTCACCAGGCAGTCGTAAACGTTCTCAGCGCGTTCCTTGCTCAGGCGTTCGTTGCCCTTGCTGCTACCCGTTCCCGCATCGGCATAACCGGTGATGGTATATACGGTTTCCGGATCGCCCAACTTGATGATTTCGGCCAGCAGACCCAAGTTGGCGCGCGCCTCGTTGCTCAGCTTCGTCCTGTTGATCTTGAAGGTGACGAGGTTGGCGGAGGCAATCTTCTTCACGATGGTCTGTGCCTTCTGTTTGTCGCCATCGGCAAGGGCTTTCTTCAAGCGGTCGTTCTCCGCGCTCATGTCGTTCAGTTTCCGGCGCATGCTTTCCAGATCACCATAATTGTAACGGTAAACGGTCTTGCTGCGGTCCCAGCTGCGTTGCTTGAACTTATACGTCAGGCCGATGGTGGCGGAAAGGTTCCCCTCACCGAAACGGCCGCCGCCCTCACCGTCGAAACGGTCGTTGACGAACATGCCACGCACGTCGAGGTTCAGGGCCAGTACGTCGCAGAAGTGCCAGGAGGTCAGGATACCGAGGTTGGCGCTTACCTCCTTGGAAGATGGAGAGTCATAGACACGTGCCCAGCCGAGGCCGGCATAAGGACTGAGGTCCCACTTACGGTTTTCGTTGTAACCACCGAAAAGGTTCAGCACATTGAAGAGCACATCGGCGTGGAGGTTGCTCATCTTGTATTTGGAATATTGGAGGTCGTCGCCCGGAACGCCGGCCCATCCGGGCACATGTTCGCCTGTCCCGTGGGTGATGTCGCATTCCCAGTCATCACGTGTGGCGCCCTTGCTTTTCAGTCCGCTGTACATGAAGCGGATACCGATTCCCGGAGTGAACCACTTGCCGATAGCAATATCCAGTGCCGGGGCAATGCGGTCGCCGAAGTCTATTTGCTTGTCATGGTCACCAAAATACACCTGCCCACCGGCACCCACGCTGATGAACCAGTTGTCCCAAAAACGGTTGGTTTCCACCTTATACTTGTCCGTACTGTACTCCACCTTTTCTTTCGTATCGGAAGTCTGTGCGAAGGCCGGACAAAGAGCCACTGCGCACAAGGCGGTCAAAAAGATTTTCTTAGTCATATTCAATCAACTGTTAATGATTTGTTTCTTTATATTACTCTTGGCACTGATAGCCTCCGAAAAGTATTGATGCCAAGAATAAGAAAATTTCTTGCTTAGAAGCAAGAGCCAGGCTTACTGCTTTTTCAGCCTTACGACAAAGGTGCCGTGTGCCGCAAGCGAGCCGGTCAACGATGACGAAGCAGAAAGGGTTCCTGCGTCTTTCTGTCCGATAAGATCTCTTGCCGAATAAGATTCACTTAGGTCAAGAGCATCGTAGTCGGCCATAGAAATGGTGTAAGTTGCAGAATTATCGCTGAGGTTGACAGCGGCAATCGCCACATCGCCGTCAGCGAGGTCTTTCTGATAGTAATCAATGCCGTCAGCACTCTTGATATACTCGGCGCCCTGCCCTAAGGCATCTTGGTTGATGGCGATAAGCTCCTCGTTCTTGACAAGCGCGAGGTCGTGTGCCAAGTCGGCCGAACTCATATCCTTGGTCATGTCGAAGCCCAGAAGGATAGGAGAACTCCACATGCACCACATGGCAAACGAGGTCTCGGCTTCGGTTGAAGTGAGTCCACCCGCCTGATTGTAAACGCAGTCGCTCGACGACTGGCCGCTACCGCGGATACCGACGCAAATCATGTCGGCATCATTGTAACGGTTGATTCCGACATACGGCCAAAGGTGGCGCATCAGTACGATGGTGTTGTGCACACCCACGCCGTTAGCATTCTCATCGCCGTCATTCTTTTTACCAAACAGACCACTGTCGATTTTACCCCACCAGCCGTCACGGTGGTCATAGGTCATGCGCCAGCAGGTAGCACCGGTCTCGGCACCCCACTTCCATGGGTCGTGGATACCCCATTCGCACACGTACAGCATCAGGCCGCGGTCGTTAAGCGCCTTGCCCATCTTGGTGTAGAGTTCCTGCGCCATTTCGGACGTGTTCCAATAGCTACCCAGACCGGCATATCCATCAACGAAAGTCGATGGAGTCGCACCGACAGGAGCCATATCAAGGTCATAATACCAATCTTCTTTCACGAAGTCATAGCCCCAGCCCTTATAGTCCTGTGCATGGAGTTCCTCGTAGCCGTACGATGCGAAGTACTTCTCGCAGGTCTTGGTTCCGCAATCGGTGTAGATACCGGCTTTCAGACCGTAGTCGTGAATCAGGTTCGCCATGCGCGCCATGCCGTTTACGCCATTCGCCGTGGGAAACTTGCTTGCATCGGGAATCTGGTGGCCGTTGTCGTTCTCACTTTTCACCTGCCAGCAGTCATCTACGCCGAAGTATCTGTAACCGGCGTCAATGAGGCCTTTTTCCTTCATTCCTACAAGCTGGCTCGCGAGGATGTCGTAGCCAATCTTGTCTTTAAAGACATTCCAGGTCTGCCAACCCATCATGGGGGTGGGTGACTGGAGATCGGCGGCCCGGACGGCCACGTGGAGCTTGATGCCTTCTTTATAGGTAGCGCCCCCTACGGTGAATTCCACCGAATAGACATAGTCGCCGGCGGCGGGAGCCTTACCTTCCACAAGGCAGCGGCCGGCGTTCCAGGTCAGTCCCTCCGGCAGGTTGTAGACACGCTTGACGCCATTCTTTACGGGCACAACCGCATGATATTGCTGCGAGGTGCTTTGCGGCACGCGGATTTTGTGCATGAAGGGTTGCCCCGCAATGGCAAAAACGGTGTTGGCGCATGCCAGACGGCTCTGCAGGCCGGTCACCCAAGCGGCGTTCTCCTCCTTGGCATCGGGATTCTCCTCCATCGTCCACTTGTCTTTGAAGCGCGACAGGGTGAGAGGTACCGTGTAATAGGTATTGGACTTGAACGCATCGGCTTTCATCGTCTCGGTGAAGGTGATGATGTGCAGGTTGGTCTTGATCTGAATGCTGATTTCCGTCCCCGCAATGCCCGTGACGGGAGCCACGTTCATGTAGCCGTGGAAGGTGGAGGCGGACAGTTCCGGCGTATCCGTCCATTCCATGGTCACGGTGGAGGCATCGGTGGCCGGCGTGAAGGTGACGGCACGGGTGGAAAGGTCACAAGTGAAGCCGCCGCCGAGCTGCTTGTCGGGGACGGTGAGCGACACGCTCAGCAGCCTTTCACCCGCCACGTCGGTGCCACCGGCGTTGATGTCGAACTTCAAGAAGGCGAAGATGTGCTCGAAAGTGAATCTTGAGGCGGAGCTGCCTTGGGGGGTGCCCACCTTCCAGTCGCCTTCCAGTTCGCGGGTGGCGGTGGAATAGTGCTGGGTCAGCGGCAGCGTGCCCTTGAAAGCCGTGGGAGCGGTGCCCGCCGTCTCCGTATAGGGATAGTAGGCATACAGGGGAGTCTCACCGTTCTGGAGATTACCTGCGAAGGAGGTCTTGTCGGTCTCCTGATCACTCTGGTTGGTGAAGCAGGCATTGGCAGTCGTGGCGCTGTACACGCCGATCCGGTCGGCTGGCAGCCAGTTGATGCCAATCTCTCCGGATGTATACGCTGTGGGATCGACAGCCGTACGTGTCGCTGGCTCTTCAAGTGCAGGAGCTGGGCAAACAGCCTCGATTACGGTGTTGCCTCCCGGTGATAAATCTTGGTCGTAGGCATTACAAGCTATCAGGAATGCCGATGCGGCCAGCACGGTTATTGCGTTTGCAATTGATATCTTTTTCATCTATTTTCTTTTCTATAGAATTAGTTTGCAAGGCTGCACGGGCCGTGCAGCCTTGCAGGTAAAAAGGAATCAGAATACAGTACCACCGTTGGCAATACCCTTCGTGTCACCCGAAGGCTTTGCCTTGGCAGCGGAACGGCGGGCGAGCTTGAACTCCGGATCCGCATTGTGCTCAATCACGGCCTGGATGCCTTGAGTGGTAGTCGCCTCAGTGCCTACGCAGTTGAACATTACCCAACCCCATGGCTTCGCTGCCGGTTTGTTGTTGTTGTGAAGCCAAAGGTTGTTAAGGGTAGAAGCAACTTGTGAAGGATAGTAATATTCATCGTCAGTGACGAAATGTTCACGTATAGCGCCGCAACCTCCCAAATAGGTCATCGAGAAGTTATTATGTTTGGTTGATTCGTAATTATCGCTGTATGCGGCAAGAACGGCTGTTGCGTTGTCTTGAATGCCGCTTCGCCACTCAAGACCAGATAAACCCTTAGATTTTTTTATCGGATTGGCACAATCAGAGTAGATGATATTCATGTTCTCGGTCAGAGCCGAAGCCGATGTGCCACCGGCATTCTTATTAGGTTGAGCGCCATAAGGCATGGGCGAATAATACACATTTTCTTCAGCAACCTCATTAAAGGTATTCATCCATACATTGGCTCCGGACAGTTGGTTCCATGCGTCGGTGTATCCGTCGTTAAGCTGCACCTTGACAATCACTTTCCCCTTGACGTCACCGATGGTGGTGTTGGGATTGATACCGGTTGCAATCAGTCCCATGTCTTCGACTTTGTCAAGCACGACTTTCAGGCGGCTGTACAAAGTGGACAACTGTGCCGTAGTTATGCCGCTAATCCAGTCGGAGATGGCGAGCACGCAGAACTCATCCTTGTGGGTTCCGGACATCTCCTTTTGCAGTGCTATCAGTACGTCGCCGAGGGTCCAGTAACCACTGTTGTCAGATTTCAATACGCTATTACCATCAGAATCAGCGATACCCACCGACGTGGAGCCGCCATCTATCGAGGAGGTCTGAGCGATGGTATTGACATGGCACTGGAACACACGCACACCGGCATTGAACTGGTCTTTCAATTCCATTGTTTGAGTCTTCTTGTATGTGTCCGACATCAGATAGTTGAACGACAGCACGGAACCCGGCAACGAAATCTCGGAAAGGTAGATGTTCGGATCGAGCTGCGACAGCCAAATCGTGTAATCGAACTTCAAATCTTTAACGTTAATCTTCGGAAGTTTCACGAAGTGAATCTGCCTCGGCTCGAAGTTGGTCATATTCAAATTCTTGGTCAGAGTCCGTGCATCTGCAGTCACGACCGTTACCTTACACAACGTGACATTCGGATTCGGAATCATGAAGGCGCTCACCTTGAGCTGGCTGCCATCGTCCATCATGACACCCACCCTGTCGCCAGCTTCATCGGCGAATTTAGTATCGATCGTAATGCTGTTCGAGGCGTCGTCGCCGAAGGTAAATTCCTTTGATTTGTAATCGTACGTAAAGCTACCGGCAATAGGAGCGTCTGCCTCGATGATGACAGAGGTGACGCGCACATCACTCTGCGTATTGTTCTTGATGGTGCCGTTCACGGTAATGTCAACCATCGATGCGAAGGGTTCGAACTCCAGATTCACGGTCTTCTCGGTAGCGGGATTATAACCCGTTTTCTTCGCGATCATCAGCGCGCAGTCCATGTCAGCGGTAGTCTGGAACTCACCAACCGCTTCGTCCGTCATCACTTCCGTGGTGGAAGCCGTCTGTCTGTCGGGCATTGTGGCAGAAAGCGATGTGTCCTTGCCGCTACCCGACTTTACAGCCTTTGCCGGATACATGGCATAGAAATCGTAATTCGAAACGCCACTTGTCTGCACACCAACATCGCCGTCCTTGGCAACCGGAGCCGGCCCTACCATGTCCTTCGTGGCCTGGACGGTGTACGAAGCCTGATTGGCGCTTGCCAACGCCTGGGGGGAATAGATGTAGATGTGGTCCAAAGAAGACTCATAGTTCCAGAAAATCTTCCAGGAGGTAGCGTCCGGATCCGCCACATCCGCGGGATCGTAATAGGTGCGCGTCCGGTTAGACTCAACCGTGGTGCCGAAATCGAATTCCGTACCTTCCGGCAGGGGATCGCTACCCGACATATTGTCATCTGTACAACCGGCAAAGCTTAAAGCCAGCAAAGACCAAGCAAGAGCCGGAATCAAAAATCTCTTATTCATATTCATTCAGATTATGTTCTTATTCATTAGTTATTATCCCAAGAATCATTAGTAAAGTCATTCGCTGTTCCAAAAGATTGGTTGACTTCCTGAGCCGTAGTTGTTGTACCGGGCGACTGAGCCGTGTGACTAGTAGAGCCGCACAGGTTTCCTTCCAATTCCACCTGAGTTTTCTTCGTGGAAGGAGACTCGTAAGTTTTTAAGCCTTTGTTTTCATTTTCGTCCATATACTTTAATGTTTTAAAAAGTTAATGTATCCTTATTTAGTGATAAGCTGCCTTATACGGCTTCCGTATAGGGCAGCATACGCCCCCGTATCTGTAAGGGAGGTTCCGTCATCGCCTCCGGACTTGTCCCGGGACCTCTTGACGGGGCTGTGCCGGCATGGATTGTCTTTTCCGGCCACCCGTTAATCTGATACCTGATTTCTTGTGTCATAATGTAATTATATTTAAAAAGATTAAACGTAAATGCTTGAAGTATATCGGTCATTTCCTTCTCCCGTGTTTCCCGTATCCGTAACCATAGCCATACCCGTATCCATATCCGTAACCGTAGCCACGGCGGTGCGGGCCCACCCCGTTGAGGATAATTGCCATGTTGCGGAGCTTGTTATCGCGGTAAAGCTCCTCCATGTCGGGCAGCAGGCGGCGGTCCAGGCGGCCGGCGCGCACCACGAAGATGGTGAGGTCGCTGATGCGGTTGGTGATAGTGGCGTCCGCCACGATGCCCACGGGGACATTGTCCACGATGATGTAGTCGTAGCGTTGGCGCAGTTCCTCCACCATCGCGTCAAGCCGTTCGTCCATGAGCAGCTCCGCAGGGTTGGGTGCCACCGTACCAGATGAGATGATGTCAAGGTTGTCGAATTTCCCGTCGGTGTGGATGATGTCGTCCAGGCGGATGGAGTCGTCGGCCAGATAGTTGGTCACGCCCACCGGGTGTTTATGGAAGTGGCGGCTCAGGGTGCCCTTGCGGATATCGAGGTCCACCAGCACCACACGTTTCCGGGTGAGCACGAGGCTCATGGCAAGGTTGCGGGAAATGAACGTCTTTCCCGCACCTTCATTAAACGAAGTGAAGGTGACGACTTGCATCGGTTTGTCTTTTTTCACCATGAATGTCATGTTGGTGCGCAGGATGCGGAAACTCTCGGCCAGCATGCCGTCTTCCTCGCCGACGGCAACACCCGCTTTCGCCGCCTCCTTGTCCTGCGGCACTTCGCCGAGGAAAGGAATGCTCACCGCGCCCTTCAGGTCCTTGCGGCTGTGTACCCGGGTGTCCATGAAGAGGATCATGAGGAACACCACGCCGGGGACGGCCAGGCCGACGAGCACCCCGAGCAGCAGGATGCGGTTGCGCACGGGTGAGATGGGTCCCGCGGGTCCGTCCACGCTGTCGATGGTGCGCGCGTTGTTGTCGGCCATCGCCTGCGAGAGGGCGTTCTCCTCCCGCCGGTTGAGAAGGAACATGTAGAGCGCCTCCTTGATTTTCTGCTGCCGCTCGATGGAGAGCATCTGCCGTTCCTTGGTGGGCACGGTGGTAAACCGCGCCTGTGCCTGCTCCTGGCGGCTGCGCGCGTCGTTGCGCTTCATGTTGATCCCCACAATCATGTTGTCCACCGCACGGATGATACTCTGCCTCAGGGCGTGTATGCTGTTGTTAAGCTCCTCCACCACGGGGTTGCTCTCGCTGCTGTCGGCTATCAGCTTGTCGCGCTTCAGCTTCAGGGCGTTGTACTGGTTTATCTGCCCCTCCACGGCGGCGTCGCTGATGCCCGTCCCCGAGGGGATGAGGTCACGGCTTTTCGTGGGGTCGGTGAGGTACTCCTTGATGAACCGCGCCAGTTTCAGCTGGGTCTCCTGCTCCAGCGCGTCGGCGCTGTAGGCCTGTGCCTCGCCCATGTAGCGGCCGGCCAGCGAGCCGATGTCCATCACCTGGTTGTGCTGCTTGAACGATTCCAGCTCGGTCTCCACGCCGCCAAGCTCCCGCTCGATGATGAGCAGGCGCTCGTTGATGAACTCAGAGGTGTTCACCGCCACCTGGTTCTTGTCGTTGACGGCTTCCGCGTTATACACGTTCACCAGCGTGTTCAGCACGTCCTCGGCACGCAGGGGCGAGCCGTCCTTCAGCGAGAGCACGAGGATGGACGACTCGTCCTCCTCCTGCCGGATTCCCATGCTGCCCTGGAGGCGTCCCGCCACGGCGTTCAGCGGGTTCTTGACGACGTGGATCTCGCGACCCGTCCACGACTTGCCCCAGTGGTCGGTACCCGTCACCAATATCCGCTCGCCGCCGACGGCCAGCGTGTCGTTCAGCCGCACGTCATAGCTATCCTTGGCGGCAGGCAGCCCCCCGAACCCGGAAAGCGTCACCGTCGCATCGTCCTTGGGCGTCACCACGAACGAGATGTGCCGTTCGGGCAGCACGTTGATGAAGGAGACGTTCACCGGAGACAGCGTATAGAGCTCGTTCATACGCAGCCCGCTCTCCACACGGTAGTCCACGTCGGCGTGCAGGCGCTGCACCACCTCGCGCATCAGCCGTTTGGAACGGAACTGGAGAATCTCGTTGGCCACGTTCACCTTGTTGATATAGTTGTCGTAGCGGTCGAGCCCCGCCGTGGAGGTCTTGTTGGACGGGTCCTTGATGATGACCGTGACGGAGCGGAAGAACACCAGCGGGGATTTGGCGTAGTGGTACCACGCCATCCCCCCGAAAAGCAGCACGGACAGCACGAACCACTTCCACTTCGACAGCAGATAGACGGACAGGTCCACTAAGTTGACGCCCTGTTCGTTCTTGTTGGATAAACTGTTGTTTTGCATAATTCAGAGATGTGTTTACTTGATGGCCCAGATGACGGAGCAGACGGCCGTGATGAACGAGAGGATTCCGGTGGTGTACTTCCAGCCCTTGTCCTCGCGGTCCTGCTTGCGGTATTTCGGTTCGACATAGACGATGTCGTTCTGTTGCAGGTAGAAGCAGGGCGACTCGAACAGCTCCTTGCTGCGCAGGTCGTGCTGGTACATCACCCGCTGCCCGTCCTCCTCACGGATGACCGCCACACGGTTCACCCGGCCCCTTTGGGTGACATCGCCCGCCTTGGCGATGGCCTCCAGCAGGGTGATGCGGTCGCCCTCCACCGAGAAGGTGCCGGTGTTGCCCACCGCGCCCAGGACGGAATACTTGAAATTGAGGAACTCCAGCGACACCAGCGGGTCCTTGATATACTTCCCGTCGATGATGCGGTTGCGTATCAGGGCGGTCACCTCGCTCACCTTCAGCCCCTCCACATGCAGCTTGCCCAGGATGGGGAAACTAATGTTCCCTTCCACGTCCACACGGTAGCCTTTCTTCACGGCAGCGGACTCCGTCACCGCGCCGTTGGCACCCACCGAGAAGGCCCCGCCGCCCGCGTTGAACGGGATGGACAGCTCGGGGTTCTTGCTGCTCACGGTGATGTCCAGGCGGTCGTTGGCATGCACCACCGCCTCATACCTGGTGTCATACGGATAGCCGAGCCCCATCTCCATGTCCTGCAGGTAGACGAATTTCTTCGACGAACTGCAGGAGGAGAGCAGGAGCACTGCCACCGCCACAATCCAAAAACAGTCTTTTCTTTTCATTGCTTTCTTTGCTTTATTTAGGGTTTATCAATCATCGTTCATAGTCCGCCGTTCTCCGGCAGGCCGTCCCGTACTTCCCGGGCTTTCGCATCCCGCACGTACAGGCTCTCGAAACAGAGCCATGCGGCCTCCCGGTCGGGCAGGCATTCCAACCGTCCGACGGGCACCTGTTCGGTTACCCGTATCAGGATACGGCAAAGTTCGTCATGCAGGCGGATGTCCTGACGGATGGCGGAGCAGGAGGGCAGCAATGCGGCGAAAGCTTCCGGCCCCTCAAGCGGGGTGAACCGGTTCGTGCCGGACTGTTGCAGGCGGACGATTCCGGCCACGGGACGGCGCTCGTTCCTGTAGCAGGGTGTCTTCCCGCTCCACGGCGTGCCGTAGACCGATACCATGCCGTCCTCTATCCGCAGCACGGGATTGTCGTCATTCAGCAGGCGGCAGTCCGGAAAGGCCTCCAGCCATTGCCGGGAGTGCGTGCTCTTGCCCGTGCCGCTCTTGCCGAGGAAAAGGTAGCCCCTGCCTTTCAGGCTGACGCAGGAGGCATGGACGGAAACGGCGTCCCGCCCGAGTGCCGCCTGGGCGTAGAGGATGCGGAGCATGGACGACAGTACCTCCCCCATGGACGGGTCCTCCACCCGGAGGAAGGCCGTGGCATCGTCAAAAGCAGTGTCCACAGTCATGAGATGTGCGCCACCATCCATAGGGCCGTAACTTATCTCCGTCCGGTAACCGCCGGGAATGCGCAGAAGGCATACATGCCCCATGTCGTTGGACGACTCGTCCAGCAGCTCCGCGCGTTTCCCGTCATCCGCAAAGGGACGGGTGTCGGCAAGCAGCCGGAAAATCCGTTCCCCTTCCGGGCATTCCCCGCACCGGAACGGACGGAAGGAGGGCAGCAGCGTCTCTGCGTCCAGCCCACCGGGAAGGATGACGGAGAATGTCAGCCCCGCCACCCTGAAAAAATATTCGTTTCTCATCTGAGGTTTCCTATTATCAGTCTTACCGAAATCCAGAACGCCTCCTTGCGGGCGTAGGCGCTGGAGAAGCCGCGGTGTTTCCAGAAGGAGAGGAAGGTACGCAGTTTCCTTTCCCACCTTGCCTGGGAAGCCTTGCCCTTGGTGCCGCCGTACTGTCCGAAGTTCCCTCCCTCCAGCACGATGCACAGCAGTTCGGGAGAGGAACATGCATCCGTATCCGCATAAGGAAGTTCGGCGCGATGCAGCCCGAGGTATTCCGTCAGGAATGTATGGAGCTGCGCGCTCCACCTGAGCAAGCCGGTCCGCCTGTAAACGGCTTCCAGACCCTCGGGGGAGTAGCTTCCGCACAGGGTGTGGTAGGCCCGCGCCATGTCGCAGAACTGCCGAAGGCCGACACCGTGCCCCAGCAGGTGTTTCAGGAGGTGGGCGTTCAGCAACAGCAGGTTCGGCAGGGGCGACGGCACGGAGATTGTCGCTGGGAACTCCCCGGACTGGTTGCCCTCCGGCAGCCCGTCCCTTCCGCCCGGACGGAACTCCGTGAACCCGTGTTCCCTGACCAGTGCGGAAAGGTAGACTTTCAGCAACGGGTTATGAAGGTCGAACAGCCGGGTATGGTGTTCCACCTCCACTCCCTGCCAGCTGTAACAGTTGCTTCCGTCCGGCTGTTTCTCCGTCCGGCACCCGACCCGGCGCATCAGCTCCGCGGCTTCCCGTTCCTCCTCTTCCGAAAGGAAACAGAGGTCGATGTCCCCGCATTCGCGCGTCAGCGGATGTTCATAGAAGGCGGCCACGCCCTGGCCTTTCAGCAGTACGGGATGCAGGCCGTTACGGCCCATCCGTTGCGCCAGCAGGCATACCACCGCGTCCATCCTCCTGTTCTTCCGCTCGATGCGGTCGGTCTCCGCCACCCAACGTATCATCAGGGCGTCGCCGGGCAGCAGCGCTTCCGGCAGGTGGTGCAGGCCGCGGCAGACAATGCCCGTCACGGTCTGGCGCACCGCCATCCGGTACACGTTCCACCACTGCGCGTCCGTAAGCGGGAAGGGTGACAGGTCGTCCGGCTCCCTCTCCCACAGCCCCGCACGCAGCAGGCTGAACAACGCCTTATGTTCCGAAGAAAGCTCCATGGAATCCGTTTTCTAAAGCAGGCACTCCGGTAAGGGATCACAAGATGCCTTTGTCCTTTCAGTGTAAGCATTCAATCGCCGGTGCCCCGCCGGGACAGCAGCCCCATCTTCTCCCATTCCTCTATCTGGCGTTCCACATCGCGCAGGGCGCGCCCGTATTCCACATCATACGTCTTGCAGAGTCCCTCCGCCAGTTCCCCCGCTGTACGGCCTTCCCCGTTGCAGACCATCTCCCAGAGCCGGGCGGCGGTCCCGTTCAAGCTGTACACGTTCGTCAGGTTCACGCAACTGTCGGAGACTTCCACAATCATGTGGCGGTTGCCTATCCTGCGGAGTTTCAGGTTTGATTTAATTTTCATTACGCAAGCATTTTTCTGAGTACCCTTCATCCATAACTGCACATGACAATGATTTAAGATACTCCTTATGTTTCGGATATAATTTTCGTTCTATAATCAGATATGCCGTAACCAAACCGATGGTAACAATTACGGAGTACAGCCACTTGTCAATCGGCAGGTATATATAGCCTAACGATATGGCCAATTGCAAAAGCACATAAGTAATAGAGACTGTCACATGTGAATGTCCCCCTTCATTAGCCAACAACTGAAACAGGTGCTTGCGGTGCGGCTGAAGCAGGTTTTCGTGCAACAGCAAACGATGGAAAATCGTCAACACCGTGTCAATACCGTATACCACCAGAAATAACAGATAAGTGACATTCCCGGTGAAAAGCACCAGTTTCAGCAAAATAAAGATTACACAATACGCCATTCCTACAGAACCGACATCACCCGCAAAACAGATGGCCTGGTTCCTGAAATTAAAGAAGCAGAATACCAAAGCGGATATCATCAGCAATTCTATCAATGTGGCATCTATGAAAGCCATTTCCCTGTTGAGCAGCCAGAAAGTGAACAATACCATCAGACTGAATGCTCCGGTCATACCGTTGATTCCGTCCATGAAGTTGTAGGCATTGATGATGCAAACACCCAGTATCATGGTAGGCAGTAAAAACCAAACCTTGTTTTCTACAAGCATTCCGGCTTCCTGTAATAGCAGGAACATTGCCACAAACTGGACGAAAAAGCGAAACCTGGGAGACAGGGAACATACATCGTCTATAAAAGCCACACTCGCAATCAAGGTCATTCCTCCTATGAACAGAGGATAACCGGTCGTATTCAGAAAGGCATACATCCAGACTCCTAACAGAAAGATGATACCTCCTCCCCGTAATACGTTCTTCTTGTGTGAGCTGCGTTGGTTGGGACGGTCTATGATGTTGAATCTGTCCGCAATTCTCAGATAAGCGAATTCACCGGCAAACAGCAACAACAATGCAACTAATCGTTCTATAAACATATATCTTTAGATTTTAGAGTTTACTTTTCATGATACAGGGAAGCGTACACTTGTTCATATCCGGCCAACATACGTTCCTTGACGAACATCTTGTTATAATGTGCACGTGCCTGACGGGAATAAGTGCGGTATGCCTCTTCCGAGCTTGTAATCTTCATAATGGCTTTTGCCAAGGCTTCCGGATTCTCCGGTTCCACATTAAGGCCGGAATATCCATTTCTATTCACCCAGGGAACTCCCGAACCTTCTATATTGGTCGCCACCACAGGCTTACCACACGACATGGCTTCGATCTGTACCAAACCGAACGCTTCGGTTTTCCATACGGAACTCAGGCAGAACACGTCACAGGCACCATAATATTGCGCCACTTCATCATCGGTAACATATCCTAAAAGGCAAACTTTCCCTTGAAGATTCTCCTCATTTATCTGTTTCAATAATTTGTTGTATAGAGGCCCGGTACCACCGATCAACACAACATAACCGTCATCCAAATACCTAGCGGCCTCTATAAGAAAGCGGAACCCCTTGTAGGCAATCAGACGTCCTAAAGCAAATATGATTCTTTTCCCTTTATATTGTTTTCTGATATCGCTAACCCTATCTGCTGACGGAACTATGGCCTCACACCCCAAAGGAACGATTCTGAACTTGTGTTCCATTCCGCGCAAAAACGGTGAATTCTCTAGATATACCGGTGACGTGCCGATTATCACATCCGCCCTCCTTATCAACCATGTCTGTAACGGCTTGTAAAGTTTCAGGGCATATTTCTGTTTCAATATGTCGCTATGCCAATGCAATACGACCTTACCTCTGTAACCGGACAGATAAAGTGCCAGATTGGCCATAGGATTCGGGCAATGAATATGGATAATGTCGTAATTCGGGCAAAGCTTTCTGAGTGTGGGTATCAATAAGGGGGAAATCCTCACTGAATTGACATTACAAACAGAAGGCATGGCATAAATATGGGCGTGTTCATTTAACGGAAACACACCGGCTTTTTCTGTTGAAACACATAACAGGTCACACGTGACGCCTTGCATTGAGATACCTCTTACAATATCCAGTATGGCTTTCTCCATTCCTCCTTTCAACGGATAGAATTTTCCTAGATGTAGAATTTTCATAGCAGATTCAAATGGAAGCAGGCAGTAATTTTTCAAACAGTTCCCGCCATGAACACACATAGAGTCCCTTTATGGCAGTCGAAGGTTGGGATGATAGAGACCTATGATCCCCCTCCAGCATTTCTTTCATAAGTCTTTTCAATTCTTCCGGTTTGTGTTCATTGAAGTAGCCTACGGCATGAAAGCCCGAAGCTGTAGCATGAGCATAAGGAAGATCTGCAAGTAACATGGGTTTGCCCGTTTCACCGAATTCGGAAATCGGCAAGCCCCAGGTTTCTACTTTGGAAGCATGTACCAAACAATGTGCGGCCTGATAGTAACCATATAACTTTTCCTTATTCATATATCCGGCAAACTCGATTGAGTTCACATCGTGCCAGTTTTTATAAAGCCAGCGGGTATAACGGTTTTCTTTTCCGGACAGCGTGACCACCACTTTAAAACAGCCTTTTCCTTTTTCCTTCTCCAAAAGCCTGGCGGCCTGACATAATACCTCGAAATTCTTGTGACAGTCCGGTGCGGAAGCATATAGGAATGTGAAACAAGGCAAATTCACGCTCTCCGTTTCCACTTTGACTGCCATACGTCGGGGCGGTGCTACGATAAATTTCTCTTTGCCCACGCCTAACATCCTGCTAAGTCCCTCCCTTAGCCATGACTGCTGTACTATCATATACTGATTACGGTGAACATTAATCCTGTAAGCATAACGGGTGAACAGTGAAAATAGGGCTATCTTATAGTTGAAATAAAAATCACGCCACGTCCGCTTATAAAAAGGAAAAGAAGTCTGGCAATAGACCGCCTGTCGTTTGGCTATCACACGAGGGGTGGTGTCATGCAGTGAAAGCCATAAATCAATCCCGGGTAATCGTTGAGAAATGCGGTGCATGGTTATATATTCGCACCATAACCGGCGAGTCCAACTTTTGATGACATCCGGCAATTCAATATACTCAATGCCGTTGAACTCCGCGAGCCTTCTGTCGTGTACAATGGCTATCACACGTACATGCCCCTCACGTACACAGGTAGAAAGATATTGCAGGCACTCTTTCAGAATAGTCAAAGTACCTCCCTGACGCAATCCGACAGCAGACACGACTATGAGTTTTGCATTGTTTCCCATATTAGAATAAAAAAGAAAATATAAAAGACTTTCGTTGTAACGGACTGTACATTTACCGGAAGTTTTCAAATAAATCCGTCCATCGTTGCATGACAGCCTTTTCCGAAAAGCGGGATGCGTCGGCAAAAGCATTACGTCCCATCTGTTTGCGCAAGGTTTCATCACGCATTAATACAAGCAGTTTCTCTGCCAAAGCCGGTATGTCATTTGCCGGCACCAAATAACCGGTTACTCCGTCGGCAACAATATCGGAAGGGCCGCACTTGCAATCAAAGCTGACCGTAGGTACACCTGCGGTCTGCGCTTCGAGCAATACCATACCAAAGCCCTCGTAACGGGACGACAGAACTAGCACGGAAGCTTCCCGATAAACGCTTTGAATATCGCTGGTGGCAGGACATAGCTCGACACGATCTTCCAACGATAAATCTAAAATTTGCTGTTGCAGGCTTTCTTTCATTTCCCCTTCACCCACAATATGCAGCTGCCAATCATCGATTGAGTCGCACACCCGTCTCCATGCTCGCAACAGCATATCGAACCCTTTCTGATAGGTGTAACGGCCTACTGCCACCACCGTTTTACTCTCCAAAGCGGCGGGAACATCACACGCAAATGTCTGTGCATTAGGAATAACCTCTATATTTGCATGCCCTTCCCAATAATCCTTATCCTCATGCGTGAGAACCACAAATTTATCAAAACAAGCCACTTGCCTCTGCTCATTCCGGTTTCTCCATTTATCAGCCAGCCTCCAAAGTCCTTTGCGGTCGTACTGCAAACGCTTGAAGCGGGAGAAATGCACCTCAAGCACTTTCTTGCTTCCATCCTGGATGGAAGGCAAAAAAGCGACATCGTTACAAAACATGGAAACAGTAATATCCGGTTTGATGAGATTCAATACCTTTGTCAGACGACGTTTATGTTTGAGTTGCTTGAACGGATAATGAACCAACTTATTGAAAAAGGATTTTCCGTTGTTGGTCTCATAGTTCACATCCAGATCCACACACTCAATCCGCCCATCCAAAGCAAAAAAAGGTCTGCGTCCCCTCTGGTCTGTGGTCACAATGGTTACTTCATAACCATGTGCTGCCAGATAATTGGCTTTGTTACTCAATACACGCTCCATACCACCGGAATTGCAGGTGCCGGATATGCAATATACGATTCTCATTATGCAACCTGTCTGACTGTTGAACATTCATCTTCTTCTGCCATAGAATCATCTGCCACCAAGAACAGAGCATAAATAAAGAAGAGATCGGTAGCCACTTTTATCCACAATACATAATTCATCACCAGCAGGAGTATGAATAACACCTTATGTGCCGGATATTTTTTACGACATTCGCGTGTGCACAACACAAAGAAATAGGCAAAAGCCAATAATCCCGTTATGCCAAAATAAAATATAAAACGAAGATACCCCACGTCCGTGCCCATGTGGTATGCCCCATACAAATGCCCGGTATAATAAGGATTTGTAAAATGTGGAGAAAGGAAATAACCGTCACCGATAATCCATGTCCTTAACTCTTGCGGAACCTGTTGCCACATCAACAGTAAGTCATTTGTTGAACCGGTCTTGATGCTACCTTTTTCCGACAAGTTAAAGAATGCCTCAAAGGCAAAGCGAAACATATCCTTGACTTCCACAGAAGAATAGTATAAAGAAGTAAGAATAGGAATTGTTACTGCCAACACAGCTGCAAATAACAAAAAAACCTTTTGAGCAGAACCGTTAATCCCTTCTCTCAGACAATATAATAGATACAGAATGGCAATTATGCCTCCTGCTAAAGTAGTACGGGCCACCATATTACCCGTAATAAATATGAAAATAAATAAGAATGCTAACAGAATAATCCGTCCATTGTTTTTATTCGCATATCTCATCAATATATGCGATAGCAATATCAACGCACAAGCAAACCGGCTACCTCCTGTGTCCAAGGAAGCTCCTATTCCATACATACGATCCAATCTGTTCAAGTTAGCCGTTTCCTGTTCCACGTATGTGTCCACCCATCCTTTAAATACCGGAATGAACTCATTCATCAAGGCAAAAAAACATTGAATGGCGCAAACACCTACAACATAAAACGCTATCAATTCTACCGTCACGTTGCCATGCACTGACTTCATACATCGAGTAACGAAATAGGCTCCACCTGTCCATACCCACATCTGTATGATATAGATTGCATAGGTGGTATCATTGGTCTCGTTGTATAACAGCGACACAATGCAGATCAGCGATACGACAAAAGCAGCCAGGGAAACCGTCACCATGAAATGGCTGGACACTTGTTGCCTGTTACGGATCTGATTCAGAAAAAACAATACCAACCCGCACACCGCCAAATAAATCTTAGTATTACCAACCGGTAAGAAAGTAAATGAAAACGGGAACATATACAAGGAACAGGCAATCCCCGTTAATATAATAGCTATAAAATGAATCATTTGTATAGTATTCCGTAAACAAATTTAAATACCAGCTGGTAATAAAGTTCCACCAGCCAAAACTGCCTTTTCGCAGCCATCAGTTGCACCAATCGCATACGCAGGGTCTGCCTTTTGTTCGCCATAATGTATTTGTTGGCTTCGGGGAAACAGGCCGTCCATGTCCGATAAGAGTTTTTATCGTTACTGATGAGTAGCGGCATCTTGGCATTGAGCTTGAAGAAGTTGATTTCCTTTTCATACTTCCCGATAAAATGGGTGACCAGATAGTCCGTCGCAGCCTGCAAGTTACGCATTTGACGTTTCATCTGTTGTTCAGGACTAAGCCTGGTGAGGCTATTCTCGTTTTGTTTTACATAATGATAGAATGCGTCTTTTACGAATCCAATACTCTTCGCATGTGAGAATAATTTAATAAGTACCAGCATATCTTCCCCTACATTTTCCCCTTCCATGAAATGAATATCATTCATTAAATACAAGTCACGTTTTATCATATAGAGCCACAAGTTCCAACGCATCGTTCCTGATAACATTCCTCTCAGAGCTGTTTCTGCATCAGCATAACAAGGCATGGGCATTCGCCGCTCATTTTGCCTAAAACAGAGATACCACCCGCAAGCTATAATATCCTTCTGCCCCTGTTCCGATCGCACCACCATCTTCTCTATCGCATCCGGCTCTATCCAATCGTCCGCATCCACCCAATACACATACTCTCCCGTTGCGGCAGCCAACCCTGTTTCCCGTGCAGCAGCTACACCACGATTAGACTCGTGATGAAGTATTCTGATTTGTTGCTGAAGTTGCGGATAGCGTTCGGCCACCTGCAAGAGCACCTCTACACTCCTGTCCGAGCTACAATCATCTACGAATATATATTCTATCTCCGTATAACTTTGTCGGAAAAGCGAATCGGCACATCGTGCAATGAAGTCCTCTACCTTGTAAAGTGGTGTGATGATACTAACAACCATTAATAATAAAGCTTTATCATTAGATACAGGACACCGGACAACCGCAATTTCAAAAGCAAGTACACTAACAATTTGTCTTTAGATGTCCGGCGGTAAGTTTTATAATAATCGAGTATCAACGGATAGTAAAAAAAATTCTTCATCCGCGCTAAATCCCTTAGTAGATAATTACGATTTACATAAAGTTTGAACAACCATATATAATAGTTCAGGACATGACAACGGGCATGCTCTGTATCCATGCCGAAGTTCCGTTTCAATCCGTCCAATACACCCAAAATCCGTTCAATGGTCTGCAAAGAAACAGTTTCATCCAACGCATACTTGAAATCCGCTCCCGGCTCAGTATAATAGTCGTATCCCTGTCCCTGTTTGAAAGCCAATGAAGAACAATGAGCCAAATAACTCCACACGAATACCACATCTTCGCCCACCTTCATCTCCGTATTGAAAATCAGCCTTAACGACCGTACCAGAGAAGTGCGGAACAGCTTCCCCCACGGACACAAAAACGTCATATCAGTAAGCCGGGCTTCCAATGCTCTCTTAATAGCTTCCGGAGAATGAGCTGTGTCAGTCGGATAATTTGCACTTGGTATTTCATTGGCCCCTACCGTATGATAACCACCTATCACCAAATCCGCAACTTCACCGTCAAGTAGGGATCGCAGGAAATCCGGTTCCAGATAATCGTCGGAATCCACGAAAGTAATCCATTCCCCCTCTACTAATTTCAATGCATCGTTACGGGCAGCACTTACTCCACCATTGGTTTTATGAACCACCCGGATACGACTATCCTCCGCTGCGAGTTGATCTGCTATCTTACCCGTATCATCCTTGCTGCCGTCATCCACAACTATCACCTCCAAAGCCGGATATGTCTGGCCCGTTATGCTTCGTACACAACGCTCCAATAACCGAGCAGCATTGTAGGCCGGAACAATAACCGAAACTTTACCCTGCAACATTTCTTTCATCTCTATTTCACACTGTATATTATCTGAGAAAGATACTCCTTGTTCCGCTCCTCCGAAAATTGTCTGCCTTCCGGCACTTCATTCACGTATTTATGCGGGACAGGTACTTTTTTGGGCGCTCTCATCAGAAACCATTCATACTCGATGTCAATGTGCCCAATATCAATAGCCTGGTATCCCACTTCAGCTAAATCATATGCCAGAACCGTAGCGGTATGTCCCAAAGCAATCAAAACGAGTTTTGCCTTATTCACGGTACAAGCTGCCTTCATTATTTCATCATACTTGGCAAAAGCATCCAATGCCGGGCAAAGTATGCGTTCTATACTCTGAGCATTATCGAACAAGTCATTGCCGACACCTAACCGGCTCTGTTCACCTTCTATGATGCAGAGATCGCGTCCCTGCCATATTTGGCGGCAATGCTGTATATAGCTCCCCTTCTTTTTTTTATTACGAGCGTCTATATAGAACCGGGTAAAATAGGAGTCTCCATAGAGTCGTGTAGGATGAATGGAAGCAAATATCATTTCCCGGTTATTTACAAAGCTCCGCTCGATGAACCGTCTGGCTGTAAAAGAGAGGCTTCGATGGCTTTTCCATACATAGGGAATGCACACTATCAAATTCAGCTCTTCGTCCGATCCGTTTCCCAAAATTTGCTTTAAACGCCATGCTAATTTTTCATCGTATGTTTGGAAATCACTTTTACGACTTTCATCAAACCCCTCTTTCAGACAAGTGATCATGTCAATTTCTCCGTCACCATATCGGCAAACGGAACATTCGTGTTTAACGATATAGTCGATGGTTTCCTCAGCCATAAGGATATTGAAAGCATTCCTTTTCCGCTTCAACAAATTATATTGAAGCCAATACACCGCTTTTCGCAAAGGCACTTTGATACCCAGCCAAAATGAATTCAATACGGAAGTCATAGTATTGTTTAATAATAATCCTTTCTTACAAAAAAACGTTCGTTGATATTCCTGAGCAGAAGCACGAACCATCTAGCTGTCCCGCATATGTTTCTATACTCCTTATTCCGATAGACTTTCATGAAATCCTTAAAATTAGTACGGCAAGTAGTCCAGTTTATCCATTCTAGCTGCTTATATTTCAATCCCATTAGAATATTTTGCATAAAAGCTTTTTCTTGCTCGTTTTTACATTCTATTCTTTTCAAATAGGTCTTCATCCAATCAGCATATAAGAAACAAGCTTTCAGTTTTAGAAGCATTCTGTCAGAAGTCTCTTTGTTTGAAGAAATATTGATGCCAGAGAAACGAAACATAAACAAAGGTTGCATACTGCAAGCTACACCGTTTCCCGATAACTTACTCCAAGTTGCATCATCGGTAAAGAAAGCCAAAGGAAAAGCGACAAAGCCCCCCGTTGAGATCATAGCTTTTCGTCTAAACATAAATTCTTGTACAGTTTGGAGCCGATGGTTGCACAAACGCTGGGAAATAAAATCCAAACAGCTTTCAAATTCTGCTGAAGGTGCAGACGTACCGATTACCCCTCCCAAAAAAAATGTTAATTTTATTAACACGACAATGAAATAAGTCGTATTGGGAATATTTCTCGGTAAGTTTCACCATTTCTTCCAAATAAGTTGGCGCATACATGTCATCATCCGAAGCCATTACCACCCATTCGCCCGATGTTTTGGGGAGACAATAATCATTCCATTGCTTTACCAAATCTTTACCGCCGACATTATACTCGTTCTCATAATATGCCAGACGTTCATCCTGGAATTTAGCAACCACTTCCTTCACATTTTCGGGAGATGCATCATTGACTATGATCAATTCAAAATCTCTATAAGTCTGTGAAAGAATCGAATGAACAGCCTCTTTCAGACAAGTAGCTTTGTAAGCCGGTAATACAACTGATACGAATGGCATAATTATTAAAATGATTATTTATTCAATGATCTAAAAAAGATGTAGCCGATGTATTTCAGGGGGAGTAGGTACAAGAACAACTTCCATCCTCTCGACAGCCCGATGCTTTTAGCCTCTTTGCGTACCTCCTGCAAAAAAGGGTGGCGTAAATTCACTCGCCCCTGCTGAGCCATGAATGCCGACTTCAAAGCCCTTACTTTTTGAAAGGTAAACGCTTCTTTTACCTCTTCGTAGTATCCGCCAGTCTTCAATGCTGAAAAAAGGCAATCACAGAATCGGCTCTCATATTCCAAGTTGGTGCGGAAGGTGTGCGATACCGACTCTCCATATACATGATACCCATATACCATGTCCCGGATAACGGCAATTTTCTTTGCCTTGTTGCCCAACTGTACGTTCATGATGAAATCTTCCGCCATAATCAGTTCACGGGGAATACAGATTGTCCCGTTATCAAACAAGATTCTGCGAAATATCCGACCGGTGATGTATTGGGATATTTTGTTTCTAATCAACCCGTCCAAAAATTCCACTGCTTGCAACTGCCTGTCGTCCTGGTTCATCCATTCTTCTGTCACATCATTGCCGGAAACAATCCGCTTGTTGCCTATCACAATGTCACAATCAGCACTTTTGCCCAGCATCACCTGAAGTGCATCGTCGGCAAGCGTGTCGTCGGCATCAAGGAAGCAAATCCATTCTCCGGTAGATTGCTCCACGCCATAACCACGGGCAGCGGTCACGCCTTGATTAACAGTATGATATACCTTTATACGGGAATCCTCCGACGCATACTTGTCACAAATGGCTCCACTGCCGTCCTTACTTCCGTCATCCACCAATATCAATTCCCAATCCTGATAAGATTGAGACAGAACACTATCAACGGACAATTTCAGATACTTCTCAGTATTATAAACCGGAATAACGATTGATATTTTTCTCATTACCGACATTTCTTCATTCTACATCATACTCGTCCTATCAATATGTTCAATACAGAGACCATATATTTACGGAGCAAAAAATAAGTACCAATCAACAGTATAATTGTGAAAAGGGCTGCACAAATATAACAATTAGCCATCCCCATACCCGTATCTGGAGTAATGATAAAGAATAGTATCTTCAGCATTCTTGACAAGACCAAACAGTGAGCCATATAAATAAAAACACCTGATGCGCCTATATTTTTAAATGTCAGCCATTGTGGAACACAATGTAACATCCAACTTGTAACATTAAAAGCAAATGCAATAAATGCAAACATATTCACCGTTCTTATTAAGACAGCCACATTACTATAATAACCTTGTACAAACAAATAACAAAGTGAACAAAGAGGATAAAGTATGATAGAGATTTTAAAGAACTTTTTGAATACATCAACCAAATTCATCCTCTGTAGACCTATAAGGGCTCCATATGAAAAGAAGAGGAAAACGGATGCCAACTGATAGAGATGCCAATCAATATGATAAAAACCAAACAATAAGTATAATATCCCCAGAACGATAATCAAATATGCTTTTATTTTTTTTAACAAGAAATATAATACAGGAGTGCAGACAACCACTACCATCAAATCACGGACATACCACAATGCTGTATTAATTGGATAATATTGTGTTTGCACCAGTTGGGCATAATCTGTTATAGCAGACGGGACACTAAGTTTGCCATTATACATATAAAAACAAGACAGGATATTCTGAAATGAAAAGTCTATGCAAGTACCTGATACTGAAATAAAAGTGTCAAAGCAGGACAATTGTTTAATGGCTACAAGTATAATACCTATACCATTCCATAACAGGTAAGGTATCAAAAGCGTATGTATCCTCTTTTTGATTTTGTCAAAATAAACCTTTTTGTTCCATTCCTTAACAAGAAAAAAAAGATAACCGGATATGAAGGAATAAACAGGAACGATTGTATGTGCCAAGAATGCATCCAACACACGGCTTACCAATCCTATTAAGGGATATTCTATATCGGAAAATGCCGATATACTGCTTAGAGCAAATGCATGAAACAAAACAACCAATAGGGCAAGGACAAAACGTACATAGTCCATACATAAGAATTGGAAATCCTTATGCGCTATTGAATTATAATCAGGCCACCTTTGATTCATTGCATACTTTTAACGATTTTTGCTTTAGCTTCAAGTAACAGATATGCCACTTGAAAAGAAGACACATAAGCCAATATATATTTCGAGAATTGCGACAATGATTTCACGCCCAATACTCGTTTTCCAACCTCCTTACGATAGTTTTCCAATTTTTTGCATCTATCGTCATGACGCATTACAAAAGAATGAAAAAGTGATTGAGTCAAATCATTTTCATAATTCTGAAGTAACAAATTGTCTTCTCCTGAAAATATTCTTTTCAGAACCACATATATTTTGAGAAACATATTAAACAAATCTATATTGCCATACTTGGTTGAAAAATCAGGCATATCATAATGGTAGGCACCTTCCTCCATACATTGTATTGTAGAAATGTATTCTGCGTATTGAAGCATAAACAATTCGTCCTCACGCAATACGAGTTCGGTATCAAAACGCAAGCCACATTGTTCTATAATTTCACGTTTATACATTTTAGTACACATAAAACCCAATATGTTCTCCTCCTGCAATTTCAATATACCAGTTTTTACATTGCCATGAAAATTTATGCCGGTTCGGCTCTGCCACAAATTCCCATGAGGAATAAATCCCTGTACAATTAATTCCGTGCCATTATCAATTTGATTTTTAAATAGTTCCAACCAGTTGCTATCAACCCAATCATCGGAATCACAAAATACGACCCATTCACCTTTTGTATATTCCAATCCCACGTTTCTTGCAGAACTCGCTCCCCCGTTCACTTGATGAAATACACGTATCCGCGAATCCTGTATCGCATATTCATCGCACAATTTGCTCGAGTAATCCTCGCTACCATCGTCAATCAACAGCAACTCCCAATTGACAACTGTTTGTGCTTGAATGGAACGTACACATCTTTCAAGGGTCCGCTCCGCATTATAAACCGGTACTATGATAGTAATTTGTGGCATTAAATTCATATTATTCCTTTAATATTCTATCATTATCAAATTCATTGAGGATGGAATCCAAATATTTTGGAGAAGCATCATTAACAATGACAAGCTCAAGATTGGTATAAGTTTGCCACAATATACTTAATATTACCTCCTTTAAATAAGTAGCCTTATATGCTGGGAGTACAAAAGGAAAAAGCATTTTGTTAAATTTATACAGATTTCTATAATCTTAATTCTCATTTAACGCTTGAAACAGGAACTCAAGACTCTTAACTTTTAAATTCTCATATTTTCGTTCTACTTCTGTATAATCTTGTTCAATAAGCAAAATTTCTTCTTTATCAACAAATTCTTCATACGAGAACACTAATCTATCATTTAGCCCGAAAGTATCAAGCAAGGAAAAAAAACGTTCATTTCCTCTGCCCGAATTAGATATTACCACAAACGGTTTACGAAAAATAATAGAAAACACACAACCATGAAATGAATCTGTCACTACAAAATCCGCATTAGCAAAAGCGGAAAGCCAAGAAGAAACAGAAGAAAATCGAGGCACTTCATCTTTGTATCGAGATGGAAAGAGTAATAATTCGGTCTGAGACAATTGCAATTGCTCTCGTGCAACAGCAATGATATTTCTTTTCTCTTCATTACCATCAAGCAAATAACTCACCAAACCCGATGAATCCATATCGGATTTCTGCATGAAAGAACGATAAAAATCAACAGGAAGCAACAAAGTCGGATCTAATACCTGACAAGCCGACAGATGAAAGGTCTCTTTCATTATTTTTACTCCGGACTGTTCACGTACCGATATGGCATCAAACCGCTTGGCTAGTTCTACACATTGATTCAATGAAGCTACAGAGATAGGATTCTGTTCCACTCCAAATGAAGCCCCATAGGCTATTCTTTTGGCTCTGCATTTCTGTGAAAGAAAATCCAAAAAGAAATTAGTGATACAAGGAGAAAAAGACTCGCGCCATACTTGATCGCTTCCCACTAAAAAAGCATCAAAATGATGCAGTCGTACATAGATCTTCAATATCCAAGTACTCTGTAGCCGGACGGAACATTTCAAGTTCTTCCGGATAAACGCTTGTATTTCGTTATCGTCATAAACCTGTGTCTTATCTGTTGCATAGAAGTGTAAAAAGGGATTGGCAATAATAGCACGGTTGTCCCTTAATATATACTTACGAACAATACACTTCAACACGCTCAATATACGCATCAGGCAAAGCCGGAATGGCGGATAGTCATATTCACGACTGAGAATAACTGTCTCATGCCCCATCGACCGCAACACGGTTTGCAGAGCCAAAGCCTGTAATATGCCACCATAGTTGTTACTCAGCGGTTGAGTCAATATTCCTATTTTCATATTAGCCTGAAAAGTTTTCTCAACGCACGAATGGGAAACGTTGTGCTTGTTGCCAACATTAAAGCCTTATGGAAGCCGGCTTTATCGAACATGAACCAAAAAAATTTCCTGTTATTCGGCATGCTCACCGAATAAGCTGTGCTCAGATTATACGGCAAGATTTCCGAAATGGGAAATTCCGCCAACAAACAGCCTTTCTTTCGTAACTCATCCCTCACCTTCGGATTGTTTATAATCAACAGGCTGCAGCCACGGTCGTCATCCAATTCGGGAGCAATCTTCTCAATGCCCCAGAAGTCACCCAGCGTAATATCACTACCGGACTTCCCTGATTTCGCGGGACAGCGGTAACAAGCGGGGCGCAAGGAGAGATTCGCCAAAAATGCCTTCATATAGGCATTGTCGTAGAATATACGTGAGAGCGAAACTGTATTTTTCTCTCCGGCGGTTGTCACCTTGGAGAGGATGAGAGCGAAACTGTATTTTTTCCAGCCTAAGCATTTGTTTCTGAACGAGATACCCTCTATAAGGGGCATCTCGTCCAAGAACAAGTGGTTTAAGGTGGGACGAAACTGAATTTTTTCGTCCTGACGGACGAGTGTTTCTTCTATGTATTTCCTCCATACCAATGGACTCGGCACACCGTGACAAACGAAATCGACAGCCAGCAAGTTGTCGTACTCTTTATGAAGATATCTCTTCAGCCCCATGATTTGGCAGGGAGTACCCGAGAAAAGCACCTTACGACCCTCTTTCAGAAACTGTTCCGCCTGCTTGAAAGTTTCGCCTGTCCGGCTTTGTACGTATTTGCTTCCCCGAAATGCTTCCAGTCCCTCTTTAGTCTCAGTATAATCGTGGATGACATTCCAATCCTTGTCAAACCGTGCGCCAAACACTACACCATTCTCCGCGAGAACCGATTCTGCCAGAAGAGTGAAAATGCCACCGGAGGAACTGGCAAGACGGGCTTCCTTATCCGGATTGACGGCCGCATAAACAGTGACGCCCCCGCTTCCCTTGGCTTCAACCAATTCGGGGCAGGCTTTCTCACATTTGCCACAATCAATGCAACGTGCCGTATCTACTTGCGGATACATAAAGCCTTCCTTATCCTTTACAAGCTCAATGCACTGCAGGGGACAACTTGACACACAAGCCTCGCAACCACAGCAACGCGATTTATCTTCCACTTTTATCATTTCAGCAGTTTAGTCTTTACTCCGTGGAGCGTCTGTACGATGAACGCGCGTTCGGACGAGCCGCACCCTATAAAATAGGAAGAGACTCCGACGCAACACACACTTGCCACACACACGACTATAAAACGAATCCAACCGTCTTCCATTTGCCGACTGAGCAATATGGGCAAACAGGAAGCGGTCACAGCCACAGTGAACGTGTTAAGACATACATTCCGTATATATCGCCTGACGGAAAGACGAACCATGCGGCGCAAAAAAAGCAAACGGAGTATCAGGCAGCAAACGGAAACGAACAATGCCACCACCAATGTGGATTCCGGAGGGAAACCGGCCTTCAAGCAACAATAAGAAAGCGGAAAGTTCATCATCAGCATTCCGCCGACCGCAATCTGGTAATTGCGGATATTACCGTTCGCGTTCTGCAGTGTGATCAAGGTGTTCGACAGTATATCACTAAGTGACAGCAGCAAAACCAGCCGGACGAAATTTACGGTATGGTCAGGGTATTGCTTCAGCCAAAGATTCAGTATAAAATCGGTTTCCAACAAGACTGGCAAGGCCAAAATAAACATGATATAGAACGAGAAGCGGGAACCGCGCTCTACCAATGACATTGTATACTCCCGATTGTCGGAAGCGTATGATTTCGTGATTTGAGGATTCAGGGCAATCATGAAATTGCCGGAAAACGAGCAGATCGCAGCATTTACCTGGTCGGCTATGCCTCGGGCGGCATTCAGTACCGGACCGACAAAGATATTGAGCAACACATTGACACCCTGCCCTTTCAACAATCCGGCGGTACAACCAATAAAGTTCCATACCGCGAACGAACTCATCTCTTTCCAACATGGACGGTCGAAACTGAAACGCCACCGGCATTCCTCAAAATGTCTGCCACAATAATACAAATAAAAGCACTGCAAAGAGATACTGACAAGAACCAATAGCAACGAATAGATTATCAGACGGTCAAAATGCCACGAAGGACAGGCTATAAACAATACCACCAGCAAACGCAGCATCACATCCATGATTCCCGCTTTGGCAAAAGTACCCATATGCTCATGCGATACGATCGAGGCGTTGAACGGCGTACTGCACAATCCCAGTGCAAATGAACAGACGGAGGCCTGAAATACCCAATTTGCTGCATGAAGCCGATCGGCCGGTATGGTCATTTGGGTATTCAAGAACCACAAACCGACGGTTTCCGCCGCAAGGACTACTGCCAGTGCCAATATGATGTGAATGGACAAGGAAGTGAAGAACATCAATTTAAGCCGTTCCACATTTTTCCTGCCTAACTCAAAAGTGAGAAAACGGCTTACTGCCGATGACAAGGAGGAGGAAACCAATGAAAACATGGCCACAAACCCGCCTACAACATTATATATGCCATAGTCTTCCACTCCCAATGCGTTCAATACCACTCGCGATGTATAAAGCGATACCAACATGCTGAATAGCATACGCACGTAGAGCATCAGCGTGTTCTTGGCTATGCGCCTCGTGTTTTCCGATTGTGTGGTCATTAGCATCTAAATGACAGCAGAAAGAACTTATCTGACGACGAATCTACAATCTGTAAATTATTACCTAAATATCCGTTTCCAAATGGAAATCTTTTTCTGTTTCTCAAAGCCATGAATTTCATTCAAATAGCGTTCATAACTCCACCGATTATGTATCATCTCATAGATAGCTCCCCAGTCGGGCAGTTTCCCCACATTCAAGTCATCAATGTACAAGTCGGCCACGACTTTCCTGCAAGGGCTGGTCATATCGTTTCTCACTTCTTCTTCCGGATGATTTGCATTGACAGCATAAAACTCCAATCCGCGCTTGCGGCAGAAGTCCACCGCCTCGTCAAGCAGTTTCCCCTCACGCACCGTCCATAAAACAAGCAAATGCCGTTCGGTCTGCAACTGTTTCAGGGTGGCAATGGCAAAAGGAATCTCTTTCCCTATCCGCGGATATCTGTGTTCCACAATCGTTCCGTCAAAATCTATAGCTATCCTCATTAGTTGAATTGGTCATCATTGTTAAAATATAAGCAAGAAACAACATTGGTGAACATCCTTTTTTATTTTCCAAACAAGTCATTCTGAAATTTTTTTGTATCCAATATAGGGCCTATAAGGAAAGGAATTCCTTTATGTTTTATAATATTCTTACTATTAATATCGATCGCCCAACCTAGTGTCTATGTTTTTTTCCAGAAATGCCATCTTTTACAATTCTGTTGTGCACATAAACAATAGCTATTTGCTTTATTTTTATCGTAAAATAAAAACAAAAGTATTCCGGTTACCGACATTTAGTCCATTTCATACGCGCTGTGTATTTCCTAAAACCAAGAATTGCTTTATCGAATTTATCAGTAATATCATAGATTTCATTATGCGTTAAACTGTCTGCTTTCACTACTCCTACAATTAAAGGTTGTCCTAATATAAATTTGTAAAGCACGGCATCTGTCATAGAATACAAAGCCTTTAAATCTTTCTTAAAACCTTCTCCATTAAAAATCGTTTTAAAATCAGCACAATCAGAATCAATTGGGGAACCAAAAATTTGAGCTATAGCAAGTATGCTTTTGGCTACATCTATGCCGTCAATCACTTTCCCAGAGAAGGAATCATTTTTACCCTTTACTAAACCATAAGTATAAGCATTTGAATCTACTTGAAAATTTTGTGAAAGGAGTGATCCAATAACTTTATCTAAAAATGAGTCATTTTTCATATGTTTAAAAGAATTGTCAATAGAAACATGAATACTTTTCGAGTATACCAATAACAGTTTATACTACTTTTTGACATCAAATAAAAAAAATGTAGTACTTAAAACTTTACTTATAATTACCATCTACAATTCTATCGGCAGAAACGGATATCGAATAGCCAGCGACTCCCGTCCGGTTTCTACAATTTCCTTCAAATCCACAGATATATCCATGCAGTTTATAACAGACACCAGAATTTGATCCGCTTTTTCACATATTATCATCATGTCTTTCATGTCTCCGATATGGGAATCGTAATATATACTCCGGAAATAGCTTCCTGTTTCTTCAAGCAGGAAGAACGCTATTTCCACCGCTTCATCAAAGTTCTTTTTTACCATATCGGATTTCATCCTTGTAACCCACGGCGTGAGATTTTCCGCCATGCCCATTATATCCAATTGATTTTGGGGTGTAAAAAAACAGCCGTCTATTTCCTTTTGAAGCGGTGTGAATGTGACATACGATGATTGCCTGATTTTTTCCAGCTGCTTCCTCCGCAGACGGACATATTCGTCCAGATTCTCGAAACTCTCCTTATATATGCCTCCAATGGCCACTGTCATTCCTCCAATGGAAGTGACCAGGCACTTGTCACGAGAGATTCTGATGCGATATCCTTCAAGGCCGGAAAGGATACCGGAAGTAATCCGGACTAAAGGATTCCCCACAGAATAATAATCAAAGGAGTGGGGCATGAAACGGATACGGGTGGGAATAACTTCCGACACCCGCATGAAAGGTTGCATCACACTGTCAGGTATGGCGGCTATTTCTCCGGTACTGCAATCCTTCACTAAATATAAATTGAAAAAGTTCTCTTTTAAGAATTTTTGAATCCTGTTAGCGTCACCTTGGATAAAGACAAGGCCGGAAATGGTTGCCTGTTCCTCTTTCTTTATCCGCTTGTTCCCACGTTTATAGACGATACTCTTATGAACAAAGATACGGTATTGTTCTGTTTGCAATTTCTTGCTCACAGTTTCTACTTTGGCATGATGGATAAACAAATAGCACCAGGATGTTATCTCCTTGTTTCCGGTATATTTCTTTACCTCCGGATCAGAAATCGTCTCTGGTCCGTTCTCCGCTTTGCCCCCCATGGCGTTAGGTTGAGTTTCTGTACTATACAGTGACATCGTCGCTCAAACTAATTTATGTCTTTGATCCGTGTTGTGCCATCTGGCAGCTGTCGCCCGATCAGTTTTAATTTATAAACAAAACTTAATATTCCGTCCATAAATGTATCCGTTTAAGTGTAAAAAATGTGCAACAGAACCGTCCCATTCTTTTTTGAGCAAGTGTTCTATAGCTCCCTCTCTTCATAAGAGATGTATAATGTGATACATGTGAATAAAACAATCTGATAATAAGCACTTTGCTTTCTTCTAGGAAACTCTTTGCTCAACAGCCTGTTTGGCAGTTTCAAGGATCAGTCCATATTTTATTCCCATTATTTGTTCATTTTTGTGGTTATTCTCAATATTTTGTGTATTTTTGCATTCAATTATACATCTCTTATGAAGAGACGACAATTTTTACTCAACATTATTGTAAAGGTCTCCGCGATGACGCATAGTATACCAGATTAGAAGTTCCTAATTTTGCGGCATATACATTAATAATGATATGACAAAGTCTATGGTTTTAACGGAGTCAACTCCAATTCCTCCTGAATATCCTTTTGTTCAATATTCTATTATATCTGCAAGGATTTCAAAATCAACTTGTTTGCCCTGTCAATGGTGGCGGTATCCAGCGAGGCCAGGTAGATCCTCGTTGTTGTCTCCGAATCGTGTCCCATACCCTCGCTGATCACCGAAATCGGGATGTTCTTGCTCCGGGCCGCGCTGGCCCAGGAATGGCGCGCCACGTAATGGGTCAGGGGGACGGACATCCCCAGTTCCTTCCCAAGAACTTTCAAATGCCTGTTGATACGGTGGGAGGCGTTGATATATTGTTTCCTCTCATCTGTTCCCGGTCTGTCGATAACGGAAAGAAGGTACGGGGATCCGGGGATGTTGTAACGGTCCACGATTTCCTGCATGCACGGCTCCCATTTTATAAGGAGCTGCTGGCCGGTTTTCTTCCGCCGGTATGAGAGGATGCCGTTGTTAAGATCCTTCTTTTTCAGGAACGCCATATCGACCATGGACATTCCTCTTGTATAAAAGCTGAAGAGTAGCATGTCCCTCGCATAAGCCTTTGCGGGCTCAAATGACAGGTCCAATGACTTGAGCCGCTTTATCACATGCAGGGGTACCGCCCGTTTCGTAGTCTTCTCAACTCCGGTATAGACATGTTTGAAAGGGAAACGCTGGACAGTAAGCCCCTTCTCCACGGCACGGTTATATACCGCCCGCAAGTTACGCATGTAAAAGGAAATGGTATTCATGGAAACCCCGCCCGATTCCAGCCATGCCTCGTATGCGACCATCAGATCGGAATCCATATCGTCGGGCAACACATCTCTCCCTTCCATGAACCGTATGAAGCTGTTGAGGGTGGAGGTGTAGGTCTCACTGGTCCGTATCTTGCCCAGGCGTTTCAGGCCGTTTATGACCTCCCGCATGAAGACGGGGAAAGACAGGCTGTAATGTCCGCCGTTAAAGGCGGAAACCACGTCGTCGGCCGTAAAAGCCCCCCTTCTCCGTTCCAGGGTTGTGATGATACCCTCCAGCCTGTCGGTATCCTCCATTATCTTACCCTCCAGCAGTGACAGGTGTTGCCGTCTTCCCTCATCGGACGGAGCGGCGACGATACGGGCCCGCCTTTTGTCCCACTCGGCGGGGAACAGCCTGTATGAGGTGCTAATCTGTCTTGCCACACGTACATGAATCACTTGGTAATAAACTGTACCCTCTTTACCATCCACCGAGGATGGTCTGAACTTAATTTTTACTGTAGCCATAAATTCTTCAATTTTAAATTTTATAGGGTACAAAATTACCAGATACAACAAATTGTTGATTTATGCAAAATATTGTATTCTAGTGAATAAAAATCTTCTTATTGACTATAAGGAAGGGGATCGGAAAACACTACATCCTTTTCTGAACGTCAGGAGTAGGATTATGTTGTCATGGAATGGAATCGATGATGACAAATAATAAAAAAACGAATGTACGACATACAAATATCCTCAGTGCCGTACATTCGTTTTTATATTTTTGTCTTGAAAAAAGGTTCTTTGAGTTGATGCAGAATAAAACAGAATATTGTAATTCGATCGTTTCTAAAGTGTTACCTATGATCTATAAAGTGAGTGATAACTATTTTATTTTCAGTTAGACAAAGAATTGATTGTGTTTACTTGTGTAAGTAATATTTAAAAATACAGTAAAAAACAGAATGGTGATAATTAAACGTAAATCGTTTATAATTAAGTATTTTACAAAAATTGCAGAATAGCCTGACCTGCCTTTATCCTCAATAATAACGGGGATTATGAATGAAACTGACGAAGTATGACCCGCATAGTAACCGGTAACTCTGATAAGGTGTCCATTTAGGGATATTCAGTAAATGTTCCTCTTTCTTCTAAATTAAGAGAAAAGTTTTACTTTACGTGAGCTTTTCTCTTGATTTTTTCGTTCAATTCTCCCAGTCTTCTATCTTTTTCATAGAACATTATTTACATATTCTTATTTTTTCTTCCCACCCATGCATTATGTATATATCTTTTTTTAGTGGAAGTTAAAACCTCTCCTCTTTTCCTCTTATTTTAGTCAGATTATGCTGCCTTTCTTTTTTTCTTTTCGACCTTTTCTATCATGCATACCGCATTGGCCGTATGTATCCCAAAGAAAATCCAAAGCATTTCCGTTTTCCTGTTTCTGGCTTTTATCCTGGCCAGTGAGTAATGTTGTTTCTGCGTTCCAAAGCTTCCTTCCAGCCGGGTAACTCTTTCACGGCTGAGTTCCGACCGTAAGATCTTCCGAAGCGGCTCATCTTTGGCGGCTCTACCCTTACGCTTGAAGGAAGTACTTATATGATATTTAGTACAAAATTTCCGGTTGGCATTATTGGCATAGATTGAATCCGCTGCAAGCGCCTTAACCCTAACCTTGGTCAGTTGTTGTTGCAGATGAATACAGTCTTTCAAACGTACTCCTTCGTTAAAAGCCTTAAAGGAGATATGTTCTATAAAGGAGATTCCATCTATCTGTATATTGTTGACCTTGGCTCCGAATTCAACGGATTTGGTTTCCTTGCCTCTGATAATGGGGCGAAGGTAATGCCGGTCGATACTCACGATACGGTCGGACACTTTTTGGCCTGCAAATAAATTCTTCCCTTGCTCAAGAACCGTCTGTATGACCGAGAATCGTCTTTGGTAATCAGAGGATAGTGTAAGCCTGTTCCCGTAGGATGAATGAATCCGCTCCAGCTGGTCAAGCAACTTTTCCAACAACTGAAGTAGCCCGCGTGTAATCATACGGGTCTGTGATTTCCTGCGTTTACGCAGTTTACTGTAAACAAGGTAGGCACGGCTTACATCAAGATACTTGTTACGGGGACGTTGTATGTGCAATCTCCGGCAATGTTTGCACAGATGACGATGAAGCCATACGATACCTTCCCATAAGAGTTTGGTATCAGTAGGGAAACGCAGACGGCTTTCATAACAGGTGGCATCCGTCATACAGACATGAAGGTTCTCAAGATAAGGTTTCCAATGCCCGGCAAGAATAAGCTGGAGGGACTCAACATCAAGGCGATTCGTCAGGAACTAGCGGATCGCACTGACGATTTTAGGATTGGTCAGCGGATGAAGCGGATCAATCTGAACACCACAAAACAACTGGTAATGAATATTACCGTTTAAATGTTCAATCAGTTGTGCATCGGAAAAGTTGGTATAGGACTTCAGGACCATCAAGGCTATTTTACCTTCGGGAGAAAAATAACTTTTACGACCCAAAGGAGAAGACTTCAAATGCATTTGTCGGACCAGTTCCGAAAAAGGGAAGAGAGCATGGAGTCGACCTAATTCACTCGTTGCAAAACTTTGACGATATTTTTTAGCATATCGAACTCGGTAAAACCTAAACAAGGTTCGATTCCGGAGATTTTTTGTATCTTTACCATGTGTTTTTAGTTTAGATTACCCCCGTTTTGGCCGTCAAACCGTTTTTGGGGGCAATGCTTAAAGATACAAAAAAGCAACTAACTCGCAATAAATTAGTTGCCTTAATTTTTCTTATTTTGGGAATATCCCCATTTAAATTAGATTCCAATAAGATGGTCTTAACCTAAAATGTTGACTTATCATTCAATTCAATGGTGTTACCGTTAACTACTCCTTCAACTATTATGAATGACCATTCATCTATTTTATTGTCAAAGTCGTAAATATCTGTCGAATTGGGATATTTTATGAAATTTCCTGATGAGATTATATCTACTCGGTCTGTCTTTATCGTCACACAGGAGTTTTCATCAGTAAGTTTTTGCCCATACAAAATGATTTCATCTCCGGCTTTGACATCAGTAATAGTAGTCGCACACATTGCTTCAAGACTGAACTTATCAGAAATAATCATACTGTTTCCACTTACTATGTTGACGACAGCGTCTTTCACTATAATAAATGAATGATCGTCAGTAGAGAATATATCTTTCACTGAAATTTCAGAGATTCCTCGATAACAGTCGCCTTCTTGAGAGACGATAACATAGGCATAGCTGGAGAGTTTTGACTCATGAAAGACTATTTTGTCTGTGCGTGGACTGTCAACTTCTCCATCACTATAATTATCCTTAACGCAAACGGTCACGTCTGTGAGTCCGACACCATTTGAAGGAGTAACAGTAATCTAGTCAGGCGTATCGACTCTCCATTCAGCATCAGCATATATGGTGATTATCAGGCTCTCAGCATCAGTTGACTCGAAAGAAAGATTTTCTGTACTTGAGAGTACAGCTTTTGCCATTATCGGCTCATTATCGTTGATGCAAGCAGAAAAAACCGCAAGCATCAACGTAAAAAATAGGATATTTATTGACTTTTTCATTATCTCAGTTTGATTATAATGATATTCTTAAAAATGAATCAGCTCCTGTCCATGCATTATCTACAGAGAACCCGCGGTCCTTGTCAGACAAAATTATTGAGCTAAATTCAGGGAGTACAATAGGATTTTTTCCATCCGGATGAATGATAAAACGCAAAGAAGTAGGATTCTTGAGTTGGATATTATGACCATTTACGGGAGAGATGGAAACACAACTCATAAAAAGTTGACGTAAAAGGTATTCCTGTCCCATTAATGTCCCTCCTGCACCATATCCGATGGTACGTCTATTTTCAAGAGCATCTCTCATTGCATCAAGTGAACGGTCCTTAGCTAAGATTATCGTCATGTCCCGACGTAGTCCTCTACCAATATATTCCTCAAACGATGTATCGTGAAGGTCGGTCGTCGATGCTACGAATAAGTTGTCTTCTTTTGCTCGGTCTATAGTTCCGGGACAAAATGCTGTGCCATTGTTGGCTTCTATTCCGTCAATAAGCCCTTCGCCGTATGCTTTTAGTTCAAAATCTGGGTGTTGAATCGATTCACGGCGCCAACCGGGATGATTATGCATCACCAAAGCTCCCTGAGCTTTGGCGTTGCGAATTGCGGTGAGAGGATCCGGGTCATATATGCCATTGTTATCTGTTGTGAACAGAGCGTTATAGTGCCCGATACCTTTTGGCTCACGTGTGATTTCTATACCGGGAATAATAAGCAGACCATAGCTGACGGCAGCTTTCTTGGTAAGTTCAACAGATTTGTTCAGATCTTGCTTTGGTTTAACATTAGTTTTTTTATTCACATTATGAGCCTCGATACCATCAGGGAGTGTAGCTCCTAGATAACCTATCATATCAGTATCGGCGGGATGATATTCAATGTGATCAGTCACTGAAATAGCATCAAGACCATCGAGCCAAGCTTCTCGGACACGAGCAGACGGCGACAGATGTCCGTCAGAAAAGTATGTATGAAGATGAAGATCCGCCTTCAGTGGAATATATCCTTCGATGGAATCGGGAAGTATGAACTCGACGCGAGTGGAGGCTCCTGTACGATTTGCCTGATGTAACATATCACTATTTGTAGCCTCGGTGTAATATGTTTGCCCTGATGCTTTTACTTGACCAACAAGAAAGATGAGGGTAATAATTATAAGTTGTTTCATTGTTTTATATGAAGAATTTAAGATTATCAAAAACCTAAACCATCATCCCATCCAGGATTCTGTGTCAAGCTATTATTCAGCGAGCGTTCATGGATAGGAATTGGGTAAAGATAATCTCTTTGTTCATTGAAGTTAACTCTTGGAACACTCCTGTGGTAATATATGTAGCCATGATCATTATTTGACAACAATATATCCTTTCCGAGAGCATATACCTGAACTCCAACTCCGGCATTGGGTTTAGGAGTACCCTGATTATAAAAAATCACGTCAACTTTCCCATCACCGGATAAGTCATATTCTCCAGCTCCTGCAATATACATTCCCATAAATGGAGAAAATGATTTATCATCAGAGTCATTTATTGCATATCCTGCTTTCCATCGCATAAGGTCAGACCAACGGAAGCCTTCCTGTACGAGTTCAACGGTACGCTCACGACGTATTTCAAGTATGACACCTTTGTTGGCACCATTCACATTTGGGAAACCGGTTTTAGGGTCGCAAAGATATGGATCAGGGATAGCGTTCGACATCCCCATGTCAATCCCGAGCATACCGACACGACCACGTAGCAGATTTACGGAGCGGTCAAGATCCGACTGCGTCAATGTCCCCAGTTCGGCCTTTGCCTCTGCATAATTCAGAAGGACTTCAGCATATCTGATGACAGGTAAATCATTTACTGAATAGCTTGCCCTGTCGGTATTGCCTCCGGCAGCCGTGGGATCTTGTACGAATTTGATAGGTTGATATCCCGTGATTGCAACGCCGAGATCCGGAGCGAGAATCTCTTTCTTTCCGATTCGTGTATAACCGGGAGTACGTATAGACTGAGCCAAACGGGGGTCACGGTTTACAGTCTCTTCATTAAATCCCATCGTCTCCCAACCGGGACGGTCAGTAAATCGGGTTCCATCTGAATTAAGATACATACAAACCATCTTGCGGGTATAGCCGGGACGTCCTTGATTACTCAACAACATGTGTGCGTTTGATCCATGTGAATTGTTAAAGATTGCATAGCGGTAGCTAATGGCCAGGATATATTCGTTCGGATTGGCATCATCCTCTGCAAAGAGAATATTGTAGTCGGTAGAAGGAGAGCCGGTAGAATAAAGCGAATATTCACCACTGTCAATCAGCTTGCCTGCTGCATCAGCCGATTGGGCCAAGTAATAGTCTGCGTCATGTCCTTCAATCCGTAAGTTGTGATACTTACGATAAGTACCTTCAAACAGACATACTCTGCTTTTGAAAGCGAGAGCAGCACCTTTGGTTACTTTATAGGGGGCTTCAGCCTCATTGTTGCGGGAGGGAAGATGTTCGATTGCGAAATCGAGATCCTCCAGCATTTTCTGCATCACTAACTCGCGGGAATCGCGAGGCTTGTAGAGTTCAGGATCAGTATCGCTTAGTTCGGTATCGTACCAAGGCACATCGCCAAATCGTTCGATTTTGTCAGCATAGAAGTACGCACGGAAGAATCTGGCGACAGCCGAATATTTTTCGGCGGCATCGGAATCTTCGCATTTGTCAATGTTGCCAAGCAAAGTGTTGATACGTCTGAGGTCTGTCCATGACCATCCACCGCCTGAAGCGGGGACGGTACGATAGGAGCCCCCCATCAGCTCATTGGAGAGCGACTGACATACATAAATGTCGCTCTGATCCTTGTATTGAACTTTGGGAAGGATGTTATTATATAAAGGATTCGTGAAGAGCTCCAGGTCTGAAGCTGTACGGAAATATTCTTCCGATGACATTCTGTCCTTCGGCAGAAGGTCAAGATCATCGTTGCACCCACACATCAGAGTGACAGCTACGGTGAAAACCAGATATTTTATTATTTTCATATTCTCTGTTAATTATAATGTTATATCAATTCCGAACATATAGGTTTTTGCCCAAGGATAATACATCGCATTAAGTTGATTGCTGCTGCGACTGAAGGCGGCTTCCGGATCAATATATTTGGAATGTTTCTTTATGGGAGACCAGTAACACAGATTCTCGGCTGTGAAATATACGCGCAATTGTTGGATTGATACTTTTGAAAGTATTTTTCCGGGGATAGAATATCCTATTGTCAGATTTTTGAAACGCATATAGCGGATATTCTGAAGATACCTGTCATTTACAAAGCTTAACTGACCATTTTTTGCTGACTGTCCGAGAGGGCGGGGGAAATATGCACCCGGGTTGTCCTTCGACCAACATTGGTCGATAAAGTTACGTGGTATATATCCTGCCACAGGATCCGAAAATGAACCCCAAAATTGGTAATTATAGCCATTTGGATACCAATAGTGGTTGCCGGTTCCTTGGAAGAAGGCATAAATATCAAATCCCATATAGTTTAGGGAGCCAGAGAATCCATACTGGAGGGTAGGAAGTTCGTTTCCGATGATTTTCATATCACCCGGATTCAAAGCAGAGTCCTCACCTACAGATATCTTACCATCCCCATCAAGATCAGCAAATTTAAGATCACCTGCCCTCCATGTTCCTTGAGGAAGATTCTTGGCAACAACTCCAAGATCTACCTGGGATGAATATTGGGCTGCCTCTTCATCAGAAGCAAACAGACCATCTACATGATAACCCCATATTTCACCAAGTTTCATGCCCGGATAGTAGCTCTTTGCAAATACTTTCTCAGGATTATCATAACGTGTTATCCGTGCATCATAATTACTGAGATTGGCAGAAACAGAATAAGAAAGGTTGTGACCGAATATCTTCAAATTATCATGCCATGTGGCAGAAAGTTCATATCCTTTTGTCCGCAAGTCCGCCGTGTTCATCTGCGGAGGAGTGGCACCATATACTCCGGGAAGCTCAATACCATCGGTAAGCATATTAACGGTATTTCGCACATAAATGTCTCCGGTAAAATTCAAACGATTGTTGAACATCGCTAGATCTGCACCAATATTCCACTGACGTGCCGTTTCCCAAGTAAGGTTTTGTGCTATGGGTGCTCCGATAGACGAATATTTCGCCTTTGTATCAGAACCAAAGTTGAATGTGTCAAAGTCACTGAGAGTAATCATACGAAGGAACGTATAAAAAGAAGATACGTTCTGGTTTCCCAGACTTCCGTATGAAACCCTGAATTTCAGATTGCTAAGTGACGGGCGTGCCCATTCCATGAATTTTTCTTCGGATATTCTCCAGCCTACGGAACCGGAAGGGAAGCATCCCCAACGGTTATTGGAAGCAAAACGGGAAGTACCATCATAACGTCCGCTAATCTCAGCAAAATAACGTCCGTCATAATCATAGTTGACACGTCCGAACCATCCTGCAAGCTTGTATTCGTTCTGACCACCTCCCATTGAAAACATGGTTGTTGCGAGATTCAAGTCATCGAGGTCATCTGATGATAACTCATAACCTACTGCACTAAGATTTTTTTTATGCCAATGTTCATAATTGAAACCAAATGTTGCGGCTAAATTATGTTTATCATTCCAGCTTTGATTATAATTTGCATAGGCATTTACAGATATATAGTTCGATGTATAAACCTGTTCAGTAAGTTTGTTTTGGCCGGCCCCAATACCGTAAAAGTCCATTTCGGAATCAGGATACATCCTGAAATTCAAATGATTTGAACGCCAATAATTACGGTCCTGATCAAATTTGTATGAAAAATCGCCTGTAATACTTAATTGCTTGATAGGGGTTACTATAAAACGGGAAGTATTTATAAAACTCATATTGCGTTCAAGATTACGATGTGAGCCCTCTCCAATCATAATATGACGGCCATTTGCCATTTTTGTACTCTGATAAGGTACTGAGTATATCCATGTTCCATCCGGATTCTTGTTGGGATAACATGCAAATGCACCATTTGCAGAATATCCGAATGTGTCTTCTATACTGCCGTTTCCCTGAGATTTATAGGAAGTAGAGTAAAGTGATGTGTTATTGGAAAATCGCGCCCATTTTGTAACAGGAAACTCTATTTTAGACCGAAGATTATATTTGTTATAGGTATCAGGATTAACTTTCAAGATGCCTTTACGGTATTCATACGCTCCGGATACGAAGTAATTTACATCGCCAATGCCGCCTGACAGTGATATATTATGCTGCATTTTAGGCCGGTTATCACTGAAATTCATGTGATAATGGTCATAATTTCCATAATATACCCACTGTTTTTTTCCATTACGTACATCTTCAACTATCCACGGACGATCCGGGTGTTCTGTACGGTCGTTGACACGTGCCAGTAACTCAGCCATATCCTTATCTGTGTAGTCTATGATATTTTTACCGTCTTTAGCTCTGGCAAATAAGTTGGCAGTATAGACAGCCCAATAACCACGGTCCTCATAATCTGTACTGTTGGTGTTTGCCTCCCAGCCGAATCTGCCACTGTATCGAACTGTAGTCCTGGCTCTTTTCCCTGTTGCATCATCGCTCTCTCCAGCCTTAGTGGTGACCAAAATAACACCAAATGCGGCACGAGCTCCATATATGGCTGCGGCTGAAGCATCTTTGATAACTGAAATACTCTTGACATCGCTTGGGTTGACTTGGCTAAGATCACTTTCAACACCATCTACCAGGACGAGAGGATTGGTGGCATTTACTGAAGTGGTACCACGTACATTGATTGATGGAGATTTGTTCGGAAGACCGGAACCCGTCGTGATGTTAAGTCCAGGAGTCGTACCTTGAAGCATTGAGGTAAGTGACTGGGACGGACGATCGGAAAGCTCCTTATCTGTAATTACCGAGACCGCTCCTGTGAGATTAACCTTTTTTTGTGTACCATAGCCCACCACTACGACCTCATCAAGAGCTTGAGCGTCTTCAGTCATTGTAACGGTTATTTTATTCTCGTCAGGCTTCAAATCTATTTCCAAAGGTTGAAAGCCTATATAGGAGAAAGTCAGTTTTTTTACGCCGGAGGGAAGTGTGATTTCAAACTTGCCATCTATGTCAGTCGTTGTCCCTATCTTGTATTCTCGATTGAATACACTGACACCCACTAACGGGTCTCCGCTTTTTTCGACAACTTCACCGCTAAGCGTTCTTGTCTGTGCTGCTGCTCCGATTGCAGTTATGCAAACCACGAGCAGCAAAATTAATTTTCTTGTTAATGCACTCATAAGATAATGATTAGTTATTGATTGATTTCATTATTTTTGTGTTCTATACATTTTTTCTTGTATATATTTCCAAACTCATCTATTGGCCTTATGCCCACATGCCAAAGCTGTTCCAGCTGCTGCTGAATCTGTTATAGGAGATGAAGCGGAGAATGTGGCCATTATTCCGACATTAGGAAATCCAAACATAAGGAGAAGTTCAAATTCATTGGTTCTAAGATATTCTTCCGTTGCCATAATATGGCCAAGCCCCATACTGTCTCCTATAAATAAGAAGATATATTTGGGAGTAGCTTTCGTTTCTGCCAGTGCGAAACAAGCAATGGTCAATGCAATAATTATTCGTTTAAGCATACTTACTATTTTTTCTCGCTGCAAAATTCCATATATTTTGTTTCACATTTCTTTCGGGAATATTAAGGAATTATTAAATTCTTTAATTTGTTATTATTACATATATAGAAATAAAAATATGGATTATTCGTAAATTTGCAGTCTGAAAACAGGAAATGGAAAATCTGTAGGTCGCAAAAACAAAATTCCTAGTTCGACAAAAAAGAAATACCACCTAAACGTGACAAATCGGGTCATATTTTAACATATTCAAACGCACATAATCTTTTTCTTTCTCTTTGGTCATAAAAGTATAAGAAAGTTGAAAAGAAAGAGATTGTGTCAAATGTGAAATGACCCCAAAAGTTTTTTATCTAACTTTTGAGGTGCACTTCAACGTTGGCACACCCTTTTTTATGCGCAAAGCCCAGACTTCGCAAGCCCGGGCTTTGTTATTATCCAAAGTTTCTATATCTTTAGACATAAAGTTTTTTGTTATGGCAAAGTTACATTTTCGTCCTTACATTCCCCAACCAGACCGTTCTTTTTCCACAAAGAATTGATGAAAACATAGCATCGAACGATCCGGTTCGCATAGTTAATACTGTTGTTGATAATCTCAATCTTGACAATTTCAAGAAGCTTTATAAAGCAACCGGTCGTTGTCCTTATCATCCTAAAATGATGCTTAAGGTGATTATTTACTCCTACATGAACAATATCTATTCGTGCCGCAAAATAGAGAAGCTTCTCCTATGTGACATCCATTATATCTGGCTTTCCGCTAATGAACATCCGGATTTTACTACCATCAACCGTTTTCGAAACCGTGCAAAAGAAGAAATAAATACCGTATTTACGCAGTTGGTCCTTGTCCTTGCCGACAAAGGTTTTATCAGCCTTGACGTAGAGCATATCTACGGTAGCAAGATTGAGTTCAGGGCCAACAAATATACTTTTGTCTGGCGCAAGACAGTCGAAAAGAACCGTACAAAGCTGATGGATAAGATCCGCATTCTCCTGGAGCAGGCAGATGAAGCCATAGCCCAAGAGAACTCCTCCAAAGGCACATCCGTAGAGTTCACTCCTGCCATGCTCTCAGATATAGTGAATGAACTTAAAGAGGCGCTGGAACACTAGGACAAGGAACAAAAGAAAGTCATACGAGAAAAGAAGAAACAGGTCCGGAACTTGAGGAGTACCGTGACAAGTTGATGGAATACGACAACCATCTTGATACTCTTGGAGAACGCAACTCCTATTCCAAGACCGATCCTGATGCCACCTTCATGCACATGAAAGAAGACACCATGAAAAACGGACAGACCAAGCCCGGATATAATCTGCAAATAGGTACCGAGAACCAATTCCTCATAGACTTCCGGCTGTTTCCCAACCCAACCGATACACTGACCCTCATACCTTTCTTCCACTCCTTTGAGCAACGCTATAACCACTTACCAACTGTCGGAGTGGCAGACTCCGGTTACGGCTCGGAAGAAGGCATCAGGCATAGGGGAAGGCGATGTATAGAACCGGAAGCAGTTTTTGGACAAATGAAACACAACATGGCATACAGAAGGTCCGGCATGTGGGAGAAGAAAAGGTTACAATGGACTTTGCATTCTTTGCTATAACTTTTAATATCAAAAAGATGTGTACAAAACTACTGAAAGCTGGAAAGACAGGGAACAATTAACTTTAGAGAATGTAAATTAAACTGTGTCATCAAGGAATTAACTTTGCTAACACTGTTTTTTTATGAAAGCAGAATTTGATTTTGAAAATATTAAGAACAAAGCTATTGAACAGCTGAAAACCGATAAGCCTTTGTTGGTAAGGATGGTGCTTTTGTCCCCTTATTGGAAAGTATATTGAATGCAGCATTGGAAGGTGAAATGGATGCGCATCTTACAGAAGAAAAACGTCAGTTGGGTAATCGTCGTAATAGTAAAATGCAGAAGCAAGTCCAGACTCCATTAGGTGAGATCACTGTGTCTACCCCTCGTGACCGTAATTCAGGTTTTGAGCCTTAGTATATAAAGAAGCGTGAGGCCATCTTGGCGGAGGGGGTAGCAGACCGTATCATCGGACTTTATTCCCTTGGTAACAGCACACGTGAGATCAGTGACTGGCTAAAGGAAAATCTCGGCAACCGTGTTTCTGACGAAACGATTAGTTCAATAACCGATCGTGTTCTTCCTGAAATAAAGGTTTGGCGTTCCCGTATCCTTGATGATGTTTATTCGATAGTCTGGATAAACGCTATCCATTATAAAGTCACTGACGAGAGAGGGTGTACCGTTACCCGCGCAATCTACAACGTCTTAGGCATAGACAAGGAAGGCCACAAGGATTTGCTTGGAATGTATATCTCTAAAAATGAGGGAGCAAATTTCTGGTTAAACGTACTGACGGATTTGCAGAACCGTGGAGTTCATGATATCCTTATTGCGTACGTTGATGGCCTGAAAGGCTGGATGCCACCCAAAGTGTTTTTCCGAACACAATATTACAACTTTGTATCGTCTACCAGATACGGAACTCCATTAAATATGTCGGTAGTAAGCATCAGAAGGAATTCCTCAAAAACTTGAAACGGGTTTATGGTGCAGTACATAAATAAGCTACTGAAACAGAGTTTTTTTAATCTGAATGAGAAATGGGAAGAAAAATATCCTATCGTCATCAAGTCATGGCAGGACAACTGGGAAAAACTTACTGAATACTTCCAGTTCACATCAGATATACGCCGTATGATTTATACCACAAATACAATTGAAGGCTATCATCGTCAGATACGGAAAGTGACAAAAAACAAGGGTGTGTTCCCTAACGACACCACCCTTGAAAAACTGGTTTACCTCGCTTATCGCAACATACGTAAGAAATGGACTATGCCACTGGCTAACTGGGAAGCCATTACTCAACAACTGGCGATAAAATTTGGAGATAAGTTTAAATTCTTGTAATTTTACGCTCGACGGGACGGTTAGTCCCGCCCATTGGCGCCGGGCCGTTCCTAGACCGATGAGATTGAATGAGAATAGAGCATGACACAGTTTAATTTACACATCCTTAACTCTAAAGTTCCTTACTCATTATCTGAATCTTACTTGAAGCCTCAACTCCTATGACACCGCATATATGCTGCAACTTTCTTCCTGTTATACTTTTACTTACTTTTGCAAATATACGAAAAAGCAATATAAATATAAATACAAATTCATCACTTGATTTAACGAAGATAACTTCTATAATTTTTTTCCAATACTGATTGCAATTTGGAAAGAGGATAAAGGAACTTGCCACCTATAACAGTATAAGCTATCCCCTTTTCATCCCGCAACTTTTGCAAAGTCCTGCTTGATATATGTAACATACTACATACCTGCTCACCAGTCATATAAACCTCATTAGCTACAGGAACCTGCAAATTCTGAAATTCAAGAATTTCCTTTGAGCATTTTCTAAGCATCCCCATTATCATAATATATTCTTCTGATTGTTTTGTAATTACCCCATCCATACTCTATTTATCTTTTTGAATTAATATTCTGACCAAATCACTTTCCTTGTACATATATTTTCCACCAATGAAAGAACATGGAATGATCCCATAATCCCTATAACTTTGTAAACTTCGTTTAGAGATGTTCAGAGCCAGACAAACTTCCTGGGTATCCAGTCATTTCTCCCTTTTAACTGTTCCAAACTTCTTTTTAACGGCTTCAACTTGTACAGATAAATCCTTAACTTGCTGTTTTAACCGTAAATACGCACTTTTTTCTATAACAATTAATTCCATAACAAATTTGATTTATGATTTTACTATTTACAAAGCAAATAAAAGCACATTTCAACATCCGACAAAACTTCCTAAATCAAAGTCACCTGTTGGCGCACATTGTCACTCCTCAAAATACAAGATATTAAGAAGTGACCTGAAATATTTCCATACTACTATTCCTTTACCCATATTTGCTCAAACCAAAACTTTAATAATCTCAATCATAAAAGGAAATGCCTGTTACCTGCATCCATGCAGTAACGAGCATTCCACCCCTCACCAGTTTTCCGTTATCCTACATCTTTATACCTTTGCTTTTCTGCACAACCGCCTTTTCCTTTACGTCCGCTTTTTGCCGTGTCTTCGGAAAATGCTCCTTCAACAGCTTCCCTCCAGTTTCTTCGCCTTCTCCTGCAGCTCATCATACACATCCCATCTGTTCCGGCCCAGCAACTTGTTTTCTATCTTTTCAAATTTTTCATGGAAACTGAACTCGTCCGGATATTCATCTGTCAGCCCGTCTCTCGGATAACCTTTGTCCATGATATATAGCAGTGTCATCCGGTCATAATTATGTTGGCTCCGCGTCAGTCCTAGCCCCTTGCCTGCATCAGTCAACCTGTAATAGTTCTCCCATGTGGGGGGGGGTAAAGTCATAAGTCTCACTGTCTGTTACGTTTTTCAGTACCGACCTGTCCTGGAATGCCCGCCTTATCGTTTCCCCGTCTCCCCACCAGCCGAAACGGTTATGACAACGGTTCAGTTTCCCTTCCATCAGCGAGGGCCATCCCCTCAATTCATGGACAGCCAGGGATTTCAACACAAACTCCGAGGCAAAGAAATCATTCTCTATGTATTTATACATGTAATCACTAAATTGGCCCTCTCCGATTATGTCCCTGCTGAATATCAGCACCCCTTTGTCCGTCTCAACGCCCGTATAATACGTGTTTCCATGCTTCAAATCATCCAGCATCTCCGCTGTCACTTCGGGCGACGCAGCCTTTATCTCCCGCCACATCTCCGGTGTAAGCCGCTGGATATAATTCTCGTCCCTTGACAGCGGATCCATGTCTTTTCACAGGCAATACACCACCTCTGACAGACGCAGGTATCTATGCAGTTTGATTCCATGTCCTTCCATCGCCTTTTCCAACCTTTGCAGATAATCATCATTGTTCCCTTCCCACAAATGCGGTACAATCCCCATATCAGGCACGTTATAGTACATCATGCCTATAACAGGCATTTCCGTTTCCTTCAGTGCCTTTTCCACATCTTCCAGCATAAACTCCAGAAAACCTTTCTCGCCTGTACCTTTCATGCTGACATGCACTGGTTTGAAATGTCCGTCCACTGTGACATACACACTGCCGCCGTTCGTATTCTCTTTTTCCATCCGCCAAAAATTTAAATGTTCATTCCTTGTCCTTTTCTCTTTACCGGAATCCGCACCCTCATTTCCACGTTCGGGAATCGCACGTTATCCGGTTGTACCACCAGTGACGAGACTATCTGCTCCTGCTCTCCGGTCAGCGGTATAGGCTGCCGTTGCAGATTTCTCAGCTTGTTGAAGTTCCTCAGCGTAGGTGCCATGTCGCAACATGCCACACAAATCCCGTATCTCACCATATCCGAAGAAACCGTCTGTCCGTCACCGATTTTAGCCCGGTATGCAGCATCCAGCGGAGCCACTTCATAAAATCTCAGACTCCCGGATTTCCGCTTGCCGTCAAAAAAACGTTCGGCCAGCCTGCTCAGAAACGCATCCAGCATCCTGTCCCCACTGTCTGTCTTGTCAAACAGCAATACCTTCCCCTCGTATTCCACCACCATGCAGGTGGGGAAAGCCGCCAGCCCGTTGCGTATCACATCCCCGTCCATTCCGAAACGGTGTCCCAGACGCCTGTAATCCTCGTTTTCCAGCAAGGTCATATGTTCTGCCGATGATGACAGATGCGCAATCCCCCTTTCCTCGCAGAATGCCGCATCCCGGAGCCTCACCACCCCCGACGGATGTATCCTTTCCCGTTCCAGCACCGGACAGAGCCGTTCCAGATAATCCGCATTGTCCGTACCGAGTATGGGAGGAATCATGCCTTTGTCCCTAAAATCGAAACGGAACATTCAGTGGTCGGGAACAAATCTCCGTCCCGCCGTATGAAACCTCACGTTGTTGCCGATGTAACGAGAGAATCCATCTTCCCCCTGCCCGCGTATACTCAGATACACGGGTTTGTAAAAAGCGTCCAGTGTCATGTACAGGCTACCGCTTTCCACCGCCTGCATTTTCTTTTTTTCCATAAATTCTATAGGATTAATTGTTTCTTCTCTTTCTTTTGCGGAGCAATGGGGGCGACGTGCCTCGCCTGCCGTTGTCTGTCAGAAGGCTTTTGTCTCGGTGTTTCCTGCCTGCGGTATGTCTCCGGTAACTTGCCGGTCTTCACCTCTTCCGAATGTGGACGCGACATCGGATGTAACGTTTCCATCCTTTCAATCCAGCTTATCCGTGCGCCCAGCCTGAACTCCCCATCCTTGGCATGGAACTCCGATTGCAACAAGTCCGCCGCCATCTCCCTTGCCTCTTTCTGCAAGGCCGCATAGCCGAAGTCGTGTGCCGACAGAGGCGCGTTCATCCGTGCCTTCATGCTGTCTTCCAGTTTCTCCGCCAGTTCCCTGAACTCATACTCATAGCTGAAAGGATGTACCTTGTCTGCCGCAACAATCCCGGCGTACCCGTTTTCCGAAATGTACAGCAATGCCGCCACATCATAGTTCCGCGGCGAGATGCCCAGCCCAAACTCCCTTGTCAGCCGGTCAAAATTATGGAAATCGGGCCGCAGGTCAAACTTTGCCCAGCACACACCACCGTCCAATACACTCCTGTCCGCAAACTTGTCGGGAGTGAAGCTCACCACCGACCTGCGCAATTGTGCGTCCGTACTCCGCAAATCCGCTTTGGACAACTTTTCGATACAGTTGTCTGCCAGTTCCGCTACCCGTTTGGTAGGCAGGTCTATCTCGTATATCCGCAGAGTTTCAGATACTTTGGCCACGTTGAAGAAGCCGTCGGCCAGATGTTGCAGATAACTGTTACGTGCCTTCATTCCTTTCGGAGTGTCCGAGAACAGCATCACCCCCTCTTCGGTGGCCACGGCATACACCCGTTTTTCTGTTCCGGCAGCTTCCGTTGCTGTCACTTTCTGCCGGTCCGTTCTCCGGACGATACGGTTCCAAATATCATTCAGGATTGACATAACCTTGTTTTTTTAGATGTGAATAACCGACGGCAAAAAAAGCCATTCGCCTGCCAATCCGCAATACCGAACACATACAAGTCGTCCGTTGGCGGCTGTTGGCGTGCAACCTTTACGCCAGCCGTGCGTCAAGCATCCGGTTGTAGCTCCTGCGCAGGGAGTCGATGAACGGAGTGGTGTCCGTACAACGGTCAAACACCTTTCCACGCTTGGTATATAGGGCATTGATTTTCAAGTGAAAAACTTCCTCGAACACCCGTATCACATCCACCACTTTCAGCTCCCTACCTTCCGCTGTTCCTATCACTCCGGCAGCCATCAACGCCGCCACCAGTTCTATCAAGTCGCTGTCCGTGCCGTTCCACGTCAGCGTTACAGAACCCTTCTTCCCGTTCCTGCATACCGCCTCTTCCTTCAATCCCATTGCCTCCGTTCCACCATGCCGGAGTACCTCTTTCATCATCTGTTCCTCCGCATCCAGCAACGCAAGTGCCTTGCCGATGTAAACATCGAACAGAACGTGCCTTTCCATGCCATTTGTGGAAACAGTCTCCTGAATCCCCCTCAACTCTATTTTCGTGTAGAACAGCCTGCGCAGCTGTGCACAGATGTTTGTCCCGTCTGTCGGGAGCGTAGCCAGCAACGTGGCAAAATCATCATAGGCGGCAGACAGCTTCTCCTCACCGTTGCGGACTCCGTCCGCATAAGAGGCGAACAATCCGAACAAGACAGTATCTTTCAAGATTTTCATGGCAATAATTGTATTTGTTTCATTTACATGCCATAGAAGGGCAAGAAAGATACCATCGTACGAATTTAGTTGGTAGTATCAAAGACAATCTACTGTATTACAACCACTTGTAAATTTTCCAAAAGAACATGTATATATCAATGTGTCGTGTAAAAGCCGGACACGTGTACGGAAGCCGGACACGCGGTTATTGAAAGCCGTACTTCCGTAATTTCTCATAAAGTGTGCTCCTTGATATTCCCAGCAGCCTTGCCGCCTCCTTACGGTTGCCTCCGGTCTCTTCCAATGCCCGCATGATGCATTCCTTCTCTTTTTGCGCATCATTCAGCGCAAGCGTCTCTGACGCATCCGCCCCGTCCGCTTCCCGAACGGAAAAAGCCAGACTTCCAGCGGCTATCCGTTCTCCGTCGGGCGTAAGCAGTACGGCACCCCTTACCGTATTCTTCATCTCCCTCATATTCCCCGGCCACTGATAGGCAGCCAGCCTGCTCCGGGCCTCCCTGTCGAAACCACCTGTCCTTTTGCCCAGCTCGGCATTGGCCTCTTCAAGAAAGAAGTCCGCAAGCGGCAGTATGTCCTCCCTGCATTCCGCCAACAACGGCAGGCGTATGGTAAATTCATTCAGCCGGTGAAATAAATCCTCCCTGAAACGTCCCTCTGCAATGGCCTTCTCAAGATTCTCATTCGTGGCGGCCACCAGCCGTATGTCAAACGGGTACTCCCTCGTGTCCCCCAGCGGCCTATACCGTTTTTCTTGCAACGCCCTCAGCAGCATCACTTGTGTCCGGTACGAGAGGTTTCCTATTTCGTCCAGAAACAGCGTACCCCCGTCAGCCGTCCGGAACAGTCCCGCCTTGTCGCTCTCCGCACCCGTAAACGCCCCCTTCAGATGTCCGAAGAACTCCGATGCCGCCAGCTCTTCCGGAACCGTCCCGCAATCAACGGGAACATACGGCTTGTTCCATCTGTGGCTTCGTTCATGTATCTCGTGCGCTACATGTTCCTTCCCCGTGCCCGACGCCCCCCGCAGCAATACCGAAATGTCGGCGCACGCTATCAGTTCTATCTGCCTGTACATCTCCTGAGCCTTCGCGCTTTCGCCACGGTAGAAGGACGGCTTGCCGCTGTCTCCCTCCTTTATTCCGACGATAAGCTCTAGCAGGATGTCAGGCTGCACGGGTTTGCGCAGATAGTCCGTGGCACCCAGCTTAATAGCTGTCACCGCATTCTCCACTTCCCCGTAGTTGGTCATGATGATGACCGGGACCGTGCACCGCCTTTCCCTCATCCATTCCAGTAGGGACAGGCTGTTGTCATCCGGCAGACGCATGTCGGCCAGTATCAGACTGAACGGCTTCCCCGCAATCGCCCTGCGCGCCTCCGCTATGGTCGCCACGCACTGTGTCTTCATGCCCTGTTTCACCAGCCAATTGCTTATGGTACGGCTGAAAACGATGTCATCCTCTATAATCAGTATGCTCTTCATCTATACTCTCCCTGATTTTTCTTGCCGACTCCGCCAGCTTTTCCGCTGCATGGATTATCTCCCCGACTTCCATATATTGCCTTTCCTCCCACACAGCCGCCGTGTGTGTCACCAGACCGCGCAGGCGGGCCATCGGAAAGTTCATCCGCACCGTTTCCCATAAGGGAAGGTTCTTGTGCAGCACCTTGTGTATCGTATCCCTGTCATGCCCGCAAAGCGCATTTTCCAGTGTATGGATGCTCTCTTCCGTTTCCCGTATAAAAATATCCAGCATCCTTCCCTTGTCCTTTTCCCCCGAAAGGATGAACGAGAAATCGGGTTCTTTCTTCCCCGTTTTTACCACCATACGGCTTACGGCGCTTATCAGTTCGTCCATCGAGAACGGCTTCCGCAGGCAGCCCGCAAACCCGAAGGAAATATAATGTTCTTCATCGTCGGCGCAGGCCGTAACTGCCAGCACGGGTATCGTACGCGCGTTCTCCATGTTCGAGGAACGCAGCAGATCAAGTATCCTGTAACCGTCCATGTCCGGCATCTGTATGTCCGACAGAAGCAGGTCGTATGTTCTTTCCCTCAGTGCCGCCATCAGTTCCCGCACCGTCCGGCAGCATTCGCACCGCACCTTGTTCCGCACAAGCATCCTGCGGGTTATATCCAGTTGTATCCGGTCATCATCTATAACCAGCACGTATGTTCCTTCCAGTCCGTAGTCCTCCGCATACCCGTTTTCTCCATCCTCCCCATGCTTCGCCACTTCCGACAGGGGGAGGGCCACCCTAAACAGGCTGCCCGTCCCGTAAGGGCTCTCCACCGTGATGCGCCCGCCCAGCAGTTCCGTCAGACGGGAGACAATGGCTAGCCCAAGGCCGAAGCCGGGCAGGTACCTTGCATTGTCCAGACGCTCGAAGGCCCTAAATATCCTCTTCTGTTCATCCTCCGTCATGCCCGGTCCGGTGTCCTGCACGCTGAAGCGCAGCTCTCCCTGCCCGTATGCCGCCTGCAGACTGATTTTCCCCTTCCGGGTGAATTTTATGGCGTTGGAAAGCAGGTTGTTGGCTATCTGCATGATACGCGGGCGGTCTCCTTCCACCACGGTGTCAAGTCCCTCAAAATCCGTACAGAGTGTAAGCCCTTCCTTTCTGACCGACGGTGTATGCAGCTTCACTATCTCATCGAAAAGTGACAGCGGACGGAAAACCGTCACGTTCATTTTCCCCTTGCCTGCATCCAGCAGATAAAATTCAATCAAGGAGTTCACGAGTCCTATCATATAGTCGGACGAGCGGACGATATGCACCGCATACTCATCCTTCCGCTTTTCGTCCACTTCTCCGGGCAACAGCTCTGCATACCCTTTGATGGCTGTCAGCGGCGCACGCAGGTCATGGGCAATGGTCAGCATCATGTTTTTTCTGGATTGCAGCAGTTCCTTGTTTTTCAGGTCGGAAGATTCCAGTTCCCTGCGGTACCGGAGACACCTGTTCACGTCGCGGTGCAGCAGGGTATATAGCACGATGGCAAGCAGGAATACGAAAAGGGCAAGCGTCGCCGCCGTATTGTACGATTTCTCCCGGTCTGCCGCAATGGCATTGTATCTCGTTTCCAACCGCTCACCCGCCACCTTGTCAAAATCACCGACCAGCCCGTTCAGCCTCTTGTTCAGCGCCCGGCTACTCAAGTGCAGGCTGTCCATCTGGGCCGACAGCTTTTCCCGCTGTTCCTTCTGCTTTTCAGTCACTTCGCGGCTCAACGCATGGAGAAGATGGACAGCGGCATTGTTCCCGCTGTTTCGAGTGGTGGACGACGGCACTTTTTCCGATGCCGCCCGTTGCTGCTCCCGTTGTTGTCGGTAAGCGGATTTTTTCTCTTTTCCGCCGAAAACTTTCTTCAGAAAACTTTTCTTCTTCTCCGGCTGTTCTTCCCCGGTGGTTGCTGTCCCGGCATAAGCTTCCTTCACGGCAGGGGCGAGGATATTCCTTGTCGGCTGCCTGCGCACCTGCCTGACGATAGCCGGCACTTTTTCGCCCACCGTCTCGCCGATGTTTTCCAGTTCGTCAAACGTGCTCATGGCCGCTGACAGGAGCATCTCTTTCTGCTCAAGCAGCAGGCACAGCGAGTCTATGCGTTCCTGCTGTTCCGGCGTATGTACAAACTGCTGCAGTTCCTTCAGGACACCGCACGTCTTTTCTCTTCTCTCACGGTATAGCCGTAAGTCGCTTTCGCTCCAGGTGCTCACCACTTCGCCTTGCGACGCCAGTTCCAGCAGATGACCGTAAGTTTTGCGCGTAAGGTCGCGTATTATGCCCAGTTCTTTCATTTCCCACTTCAGTTCATCCCGTTTCATACGCTCCCCGCGGAACAGGTAAATAATGAATCCCAACAGAAGTATCAGCATGGCATAACCTATGAATATTTTAAGTTTCAATCCCATTCTCCCAACCGTTTTGTTCTATTCCTCGTCCTCATACGCTTTTCTGCCCTGTGCACTGCCCCTATGCATACAAGGGTAACGAAAAAGCTCAAGAAGATACAGACGGACAACACCGCTATGACTATCCGGCAGTTCATAAGTCTTCATCGTTTTCTCCTGCTCCGGCAAGGTGCCTCACCAGTACGATTCCCTCGTCATGGATTGTGAAGAATACGCACCAGGTGACGTTCATCATGCCCTGCATCTTGAACCGCACCCAGAAGGTGTCCCGTCCGCAATACCGCTCGAAGGCTTTCGGCGTTGCCGCCTTCGTCCGGGGAATGGGTGTCAGCACACGCACGATGCGGTGCAGCAGCAAGTCCGGAAACTCTTTCCTTATCACACTCACAGGCCTTGTACGCGGGCTTACGAACAGCCTGTCCGTTTCTGTCTGTATTTGTCTTTTCATTTCCGGCAGATAGCGCACATGTTGTTGCACCTTTCCACCCGCCACATAAGTCGGAGAGATGTCCTCACCCGTCACTGAACGGAGCATCTCGCTCTGTTCCTGCGCGGTAAGCCCGTGGGCACGCATGAAGGCATCCAGTTCTGTACCATGCACCCGCAGGTCGATGTTTACTTGCATCGGGGTTCCGTCCTCGTCCCGCAGCAAGGTTATTCCGTTGTATTGAATCATTTATGGTTTAAATAATTTATTAATTTGTAATTCATGGTTTCTTGCCCTGCCTCACCCATCCGGCCTTAGTCCAATCCCTGTCCTTCATCACATCCGGAGCCACGGCCCCCTCATAATCCGTCCGTTCAAAAAAGGTATCCAGCACAAACCTGTCAGGGGTCAGGGAACTCACTTCACGCGTAGCGTTAATCAGGATATAATCGATACCCGGCAACGCTCCCGGTTGGCCACCAATCAGTTGGACAGGAATGTCATCATCTGCCACAGCCTCGCGGGTACTGCTGTTCACCAGTGTCAGCCGGCTATATGCGGAAACCGCAATCGGATACCGTCGGCCATGAGATTTATTATCATGCGCCGTAGACAGGTTCGCAATCACCGGATGTGTATAGAAAGACGGAACTTCCAATTTCCCCGTCCCATTGCAGCTAACCACGCTCCACACACTCTTCCGAATAGGTGCAGTAGCCATCACATACTGCAATTTCCCCGTATATCCTTCATTGAAGCACAATCCGTTCTGGCTGGCACCCGTACTAATCAGATACCGGGCATTCACCGTCCCTCCGTTGAACATAAACCCGTCGCCACCGCTACAGTAACTTTGACAATGGTCTATCGTAGTTCCCCGGCCCACACCGTCAAAGGTCACTGCCCCGCCGGCGGCACCGGCGTACTCCACCCGGACAAACTGTAGGGAACCGGAATCATCATTCCCCTCAGAACCTCCATAAGAAATATCCGTAGCAACAGTTCCACAATATAAAGTCTCATACTCATAACTGACAGGAGCCTTCCCCAACACAATCACACCGTCCCAACTACCCGGTTCTTTGATCAATGCCGTCATCACGATAGGAGCATCCTCCGTACCGTTGGCAACAATCTTACACCCCTTTGTAATGACAATCGCCGCTTTCCCTTGACCCGATGCGGGAAGAGCTTTCAGCAATGCGCCGCGTTGTATGGTCAGCGTGGCGCCGTTGGTCACAAACACAGGCTTACTAATCAGATACTCCGTATCGGTGTACAATGTTCTATCCTCACTAAACACCGAAGGCAGTACCTCTGTAGTCTCCCTGTCAAACATCTCGTCCTCATTGGAGCAGGACGTAAGCATACTCAGACACATGGCAGCCACCATAAAGAGAAAAGCAACAAGCGCTTTCCGGCAAAAGATTATTTCTTCTCTTGTCATCACAATCTTTTTTAGTTTAAACTTACACTGGCCAATCTCTGTCAATCAACAAGGATTGTTCAGAAATAACGGCCAAACAATCTTTTAAAAACGCCTTTTTTCTCTTCCGCTTTTTGGGGTATATTCTTTAGTTCCTGAATCCGGGCTTCAACCGATGCCAGCTCGCGCATCTCCCGTTGCGATTCTTCAATCAGTTTGGAGTCGCAGAACATGGTAGTTCCTCGTTGCCAGAATCCGGTATTTTCTTCCTGCATTTCTTCGTCAGGCATTATAAGAGTCAATGGCCCCTCCACATAGAAGTAAGCCTCCCCCGGCTCAGCCGCTCTACGTTTTTCCTCTTCCTCACGCCGCCTTTCCTCGGCCATCAGCATTTCCCTTCGTTTCCTGTCGCGTTCTTCCAGTTCCACCAAGTCAGCCAGCCTGCCGGTATTATAATACTCCACCTGCGCCCTTTCCATGCTCAAATTCTCTTGCATGTACAGCGGTATCTGTTCCCCTTTCGTCATTGCGTAGGTGATGAATGTCTTGAAGAGATACGCTTCGTCATTTAACACAATCCCCAGCGCAACGCCATGGGAGGATGCGCCGTATATCCGTGCTCCAGCCACCCGTTCCTCGCTGCCCGGTTGCAGGCCGTAGCGCATCACGAGGTTATCCTTCAAATAAGTCTTTCTCAAAATCTTTCCGGACAGCGTACTGTGTTTTCCCCAGTACCGTTCACGGTAACGTATAAAAAAATGGGGAGGGAAAACAAAAACAGCATTCTCACCCGTATCCATCGTGACAAAGAGATAAACATGGAAACCGGCATTCGATGGTACCAGGCAATAGAACTGGCCGCATCTATCTATAGTCTGCTGCTTCCATTCCTGCTTGCTGAGAACATAGAATCTCACTCCCCATTCCATTACAGGAGTGTTGATTAAAACAGAATCAACCCCGGACGGGAATCTGGCCATTCCCTCCACCTTCGGATTCAGCAGGATATGCTTTCTCCATGCTTTGGAACGTACATTAGTCTTAAGATCCTCGCGAAGCACCTCAATAGTTTCTTCAATGCTCATCTTGGATGTTACCATCCGCATGGGCTTCTTATCCGGTTTCGTTTCTTGTTTACCCATCTGTCATGCTGTTTTTAGTTAAAGACAAATTCTCTTCCTCCGCTGCCTTTTTGAATAGACGGTCCATTTCTTTCAGCACACTCTCCAGCGACATTAGATTATCGTAAGCCGTAGGCTCCTTTATTTGGGGCACCGATTCAACGAACGTACCAAACTCCTGAAGCAACTTAGCCGGTAAGTGATTGACGGCCCATTCCAGTAGCGGCAAGTTGCTTTTTACCTTTTCATCCATACCGTTATGCACCTTTACCATCGCCTCATTCTTCAGCAGAGCCATCTGCGGGTTTATCCCGGCACTTTCCGGATGTTTCCGTTTCTGGTCATCCAATCCGGCAATCAACTCCATTGATTTGCACAGTTTCATCATGCCATGAAGCAAAATGTCCAATGCTTTCCGGTCTTTGGCCGATTCCCGATAACCGTTACATTTCAAGATGAACAGTTTCACGGCAAGCGCTCCCCACATCGGTTTCAAGTCCTCGTCATCAAAAAACTGTTCATAGCTCATTATCTTATTGATGACCGCCAGTTTGCCGTCCTTATCAATTTCCCCGAATCCAACCGCATCCACGGAGGCAATGAATATCTTATCACCAGCCGATGCCTGCTCCTTCTCTTCCTTTTGCCGGAAGCCGACAGCAAAAACGTAGTTTCGTCCAAAGAAACGGTACAACAAATCCCGGTCATTCGCTCTCCCATCTCCGTACAAAGCGGACAGACCATCCGCATGGGAGGAGAACATCACCAGTTCCACCCCCTTCCAAGCGGCAGCCTGCAAGTCCAGATAAGCAGCCACCTCATCTTCTGCATTACCCAGCAGATAGGCGCAGAGGAAGTTCTTATAACTGAACTTGGGTACTTCCGATTTCCGGTTCACATGCCCTACCGCTATCCACAAGTTACCCGCAGCGGTCCGAAAGACGCACGGATCATCCGTACACCATGGGAAGGCTGTCACTCCTTTCAGCACTTCCCGGTAGTTCTGTTCTTGGATTCGTTGTGATATCATGGCTTGCAGTTCCGGCATATCAGTCTGCATCCCCTTTCTTTTCTCCGATGTGGACATTGTTTTTGTTATCACGCTGTGTCCCTCCTTGTTAAGTACGAACGTATTCTTATATTACTTTCTCAATGCTTTTCCGTCGTATGTCACCTCCTTCAACATGTTCTTGGCATATTCCACAGCCTTTTCCGGCAGCGGTGAACATTGCACCTGGGTAGTGATAGTCTGAGCTTCCGGGCTGATCAGCCATTCCAGCAGCTTCACGATTTCTTCCGCTTCACTGCGACTACGCCCAGCATAGTTCTGCTCCTTATAAAGTACCACCCATGTGAAGCAACTGATAGGATAAGCGTCGGCAACCTCTGAATCGGTAATCATGCCCGTAGCATCCCCCACGCTTGCGGCAGCGGTAACGCTTTCCGAAGTGGGCTGCACAAAGTTTCCGGCAGCGTTTTTCAGCCATGCACTCTGCGTATTGAAGCTGGCTGCATATTCCGAAGCCACGTATCCGATAGCACCCGGAACTTTACCTACCAGTCCGGCCACGCCCGTATTTCCCGTAGCCGCTACTCCACGTGGAAAGGTCAAGGCTTTTCCCGTGCCAATCTTGGCCTTCCAGTCCGTACTCACTTTCGTCAGGTAGTCACTGAAGATATAAGTTGTTCCGCTACCGTCCAGACGGAAAACGGGATAGATTTCCTTGTCGGGCAATTGCTTGCCGGAGTTCACTGCCGCAATCCTTGCATCATTCCATTTCAATATCTTACCCATATAGATATCTGCTATCAGCTCTCCCGTCAGGCGCAGGTTATCCACACCTTCCAGGTTATAGGCGATAGTCACTGCCCCCATGCACGTAGGTACAAGGATAGATTTTACCGGCAGACTGTCCAGTTCCGCTTTGGTAGGTGGAACGTCCACACCTGCAAAGTCTATCTGTTGATTCTTCAGGCTTCTGAATCCGCGTTCCGTACCGATACCGGCATAAGTAACAGGGATGTCGTTCTTCTCCCAGTACATCTTGAACGCCTCGCTGTAGAAAGGTAACGGCAATGTGGCTCCGGCGGCAGTAATCACCGATTTACGACCCACAGCGGCATTTTCGGATAACTCCTCAACCGGTTTTCCACTGGTAAATAAAGTTGCTGCCGCTATTGCCAGTACAGCTACGAATGACAGGCATACACCGCCTGTTTTACTGATTTCTTTGTTTCTAATTGTTGCCATAAGCATTTTTATTATTGATTAAAATTATATCCATTTCAGACAGAGTGGGACAAAACGAAACCGTCCCGCTAACCAACGAAAGACTTTGGTTAGCGGGACGGAAATAAAAAATATGTCTGAGTGATCGTTTAAACCATCATTTTCAAATCATAATATAATAACCTTGTATGAGAGGCATCCTCATCACTTGATGTCAACTCTAAAAAATTATTCTTCAGATAGAAAGGTACTGCATCAATATAGGCATCAACTGTAATGAACCTACATCCGGTCTTATTGTTAATAACGAAATAGCCTTTAATGAAATTAAGCAATTTGCTGCCCAAGTGCAAATTATGTGTCGAAACATCTACCCCAAAGCGGCAGATTTTCACTGCTGGATAACTTTTCAGACGCTTCTCGTTAACAAAGCGTTTTTTCCGAAAGCGATTAAATTCCGTCTTGTTCTCAAATTCCGAAAGAGAAATTTTATCATTTGCCAGACTGAAATATGCCAAAACTTTGCCAAAGGCATCTTCCACTACATAACTAACAGCAAGCAGTTCATTTCTATAAATGAAAGATTCATTCATAATAAAATCGTTCAAATCCGCGTCTCCGCAATCGAACGATTCTATTCTCTCGTGTTCATCCAAACGGCGAACACCAAACTCTGGATTATTTATTTCTGCCATCAGTTTCTTCTTTAAAAATGCTCATGATGTACTTATAATCCCGTTTTATCTCTTCCAGCTTTTCCGGAGTCTCTTTCGGTGGATTTTTCATCCGCGCTTCAAATCTCCGTGCATCCTCCCCGAAGAGTATCGGGGTTTCTTTTATCGGTCTTGCCATTATTGCCTCCTTTCTCTATTGTTGTCTGCAAAGGTAATGCTATTTATGCAAATACACAAACGGTCAAGGGGTTATCTTTATTTCCGTATATGTCCCATTCTGTCAAAGAGCGATTGTTTTTCAAGGCCAGAGCTATTTCTCCAATGACGATAGACAGCTCTGCCTTAAAGTCATTAAAAAAGGTTATCCCAGTGGATTTTCTTCTTGGTTTCTATTCCTTACGTGTTACTATATATGTCATTTTATTATTGTTAACACATAAAATTTCATGGTCTGCTTATTTCCAATGCCTCAATTGCATTTATCGTATCCTTAGGATATTCAAAATACACGGAATCACATGAATGCTCCACTCTGACCTCCGCAAATCGATATTCCTTTGACTTCTTGGGTGCATCCCACGATTTGTTACTCAAAAAGACACGATACTCATAGATACATCCTTCATACAGTTCCGGCACTGTGTAATCCAAAGTATCAGGGATATTATCCGCATATATAAAGTCATTTATAAATTTGGTATAGTCCCCCTTCGGATAGTATATTCTTAAACAAAATTCGGCCTTCTCATAAGTGTCCGTATTTGTGATATTAGCTTTATCAATAAACCTGAATACGCTTTCTTTCTCTTCAGGTCGTGTCTCTTTCTCATTATCATCGTTTTGACAAGAGAATAGACAAGCAGGGAACAGCAGTACGGTTAGTCTTCTCATAATCAATAGTCTTTAATTGTTAATGCATTTGCTTTCCATATAGTGATATATCCAATATTAATTCTGAAATACCTACTCTTTTTTTACCGTCTCAATACAGTTTTCTGTAAAATCTAAAATATTTAGTCTTGCTGAAATGTCTGGTTTCATGAGCAAGCACCCGGTCTCCTACACTACATTCCTCCAGGGGATCATGTATTTTATACTTTTTCGTATATTGTACTGTTTTCCCATACTTCGGATGCTTTTTCGTACGTTCCACCTCTATGACAGCCGTCTTTTGCATTTTCGTGCTTACCACTATCCCCTCGATACATTGCCGGGGTATTCTTTTCACAGCTACCTTTGGAGAGTTCCATAAGAAAGGCCGTAAACGGCACGGAACCATATTAATATTGAAATAGCTGAAAATAGCGTTCCATTCACTCATCACATTCAGCAAGCCGTTATATTGCTGTGCAGTGATTTGTTTGGTATTGACGGCTTCCAGCATTCCGAACAGTTCTTTCACTTTAGGTATGATAAGTTCTATATCCTTAGTTTGCGGATTACCTGTATTCAGAAGATGAAATACCCGGCTGCACAGTGCCTCATGTTCTTTCAATATTTCTTCAATACCATTTTCCATACAATCCGTTATTTGAGGTTCAATGCACAATGGTAGATATCCAAATATCCCATCAGGATGATATCCGCATAATCAATGATGCTATAGAAATCCGAGATAAATACCCGTTGGTTCGTTTTGATAAAGTCAAACTCACTGTCGCCCCAGTTACCGAGAGGATAACTGCCGATGGTTTTCATTATTCCACAGAATTGTTGGTGCAACTGGAAGATTTCTTTCTGTGCATTAAGTATTTTCCGCAATATGGCTTTCATCTCGCAATCATTTATCCCGGAAAACTCCACAGACAAGTGGGATTCGTCCTTTATGCTCACCAACAGATTTTCAAAGCAGGGACGCAACTGGGCAGAAAGTTGTGTTTGAGCGATACGTGCCGACGGCGTTTGCAGGGATTCTTTCAGTGCATTTCTTAATGCCCGGCTCCGGTTGGTCACTATTTTCTCGTAGATGACGGGATTAGTCAGGAAAACAGCTACAAGGCGAAAATCATTACTCAACGAATGATACTTCTGATGTATCTCTTTTATTGCTTTGGATTTGACGGACAATTGCTTCAGAAACAACAGCAGCATTTCATTGTCCGCCTGCTCTTTATTCATTCCATGCGCAAAGAACTTGTCATTCATCTGCATGGTAAAACCCAGAATAGAAGCTATATTTGCTATAATGTCTATCATTCTTTTATTATTTCAAATTATTCAATGAAAGAAAGCATTTGTTTTGATGTCTGAAACCGCTTTATCGAAGAGCTTTAGATAGCCCTATCTAATCTCCTTAGACAGCTCTGTCTAAAAAGGCCGGATAAGAGGCTTTATCCTAAAGGATTCTCATCCAAGTTTCCATCACTGGTATTTCCACCTTCAGAACCACCACTTTGCCCGATGGTAATCACTTTGCTCGTACTACGCGGAGTTTTCAGCAATGTATTTGTACCACTGTATTGCGTAGTGACCGTCAGCGTGTAGTGACCGTCCGTTAAATCGGAGGGAAGCAAGATAATGAGTTGCGAGGGGTTGTTCACCACCAGCATATCATTAGGCAGCTTGCTGACCTTGCCGGAAGCATCAGTCAGGGTGATACCTACCGATTCATGTTCACCAACGACTTTTATCAAGCGTCCGTTCAGGGTGTAGTTGCGTCCGGCGGTTGCCATGCCGTCCGTGGCACGGGTGGCGGCATCTTCGCCACCTATTATATACATGGCGTCCCGTTTCTCTCCCAAGATGTTGACTGAAGTCTGCGCAATAGCTTCGCGCAAGTCCTTGTCCTGGGTAAAGGAGACGTAGATTGAATTCTTTTTTTGATCCCACTGTCCGCCGTCTACTACACCACGGAATTGGGGTACGGCTCGGAAAAGTCCGGTATTCACCGAATAGCCGCTCAGCATCAAGTCTGACAACACACGGTGATATAGCTTCACTGCGTGCTCAATGGTTTCTTCACGAAGACCTGTGTCTTCTTTCTTCATTTCGCTAAGTATATCCTCCAGCGTAAGGCTTCCGGCTGATTCCAACATCAGGATTTTGTCTTCTTTGTTGTCTACGGTGACAGCATTGTCTACCAGCCAACCTTTCAGGGTGTGTTTCATGATTTCTTTTCGTTTTTAATTAACAAATACTCATTTTTAGGAAAAGCACCTCCGATTAATTAATTTTATCGGAGGGCTTTAAGTACCAAAGCTCTATTTCCAAGGAGTAGATAAGATAAAATTGCATTGCACATTATCACCGCCTTGATGTGAAGGATCCATAAAGCGAAATGTCATGAATTTATTATCAGAAGTTCCTATTGGAATACTTGTATTAAAATGTTCCAGATTATTAACTATCATATTTCCACTCTCATCTATCAAATCATATACTCCGTTTACTACACCTTGGCCAAATGCATCATTATCGATTTGAATATACTCAGAAATCTTTCCAGCTTCCAAATCAATTGTTGCTATTGGGGCTGTAAATTGCATAGCATCTAAATCCATCAAATAAACTACCAATTTCAACTTGTCATGGCCGGGAAAGGCATCAGCAGTATAAAAGAAACGAATTTTAGTATATTGTCGAGATTCCGGATCCGCTTCTTCACCATCGGATATATCCAAGAAGTCTGTATCGGACAACTGCATAAGACTGAACTGGCCTTCTGGCATAATAGTCATATCTTGTTCATAAAGAACTTGCCCATCAACATTGCGCACTATTTTTAATGTACCGCTTAAGTCCGCTTCGGCTATATAATTCTTTACCTTATTTGATAATTCTCCATTATTGAACGTAACGGTATATAAATCAGTATTAGGATTAAAATAGCTAATTATGGGAGTGAATGTTGTATATTCCTCCAAAGATGAAGAAATAGCAATATCTCGTCCCACAAGTTTAAGCAACTCAATGTCTTTACTATTATCCAGTGTTATCTCTTGTGACAATTCGGGCTGTTTTTCGCCTATTTTATAGACCTCTAGTTTAAGAGTACTATTCTTTTTAACAGATGTTGAACGATTAATACTTTTTTCTCCATTAAAATAAACCTCATAACTACTTCTTAGTTCTTGTTGTACAAACGATACAGTACAAGTCTCAAATCGCATGTCTATATCCTCACCTTCTGTTTCACAACCAGCAAAGACAAATATAAAAATGCTAATGATGAGACTGTATAAAAATTTATTCATCATTTTTCTTCAAAAAAGAGCCGAATAAAGAGGGAGGCTAATCCCTCTTTTATACGGCTCCAAATTATTCAACAATTATTTTACCCACGCTTGAGTTAACCAGTTTGAACGTCCACCAACAGCACCTCTGTAAGAAGTAGTCGTAAACCAACTATCCAATTCACTAAAATCTGCACCTGCATTGGCTGGAGATGCATTAGGCATCAAACCTGTATATCCACCCCACGGAGAAGTCAGCCCAATAGCCTCAGCACTTGCAGCAGCAGTATTAGTCGCGTCAGCTGTGATACCTGAAAATGTAGTACTAACACCATTTACAACATTGTTTTTGAAAACATAGCTGTTAGTGGTTTCACACAAGATACCGGTAGGATATCCGTAAAGAATACTGTTCACCAAAGTAAATTGGCAGTTTCTACGGAAGTTGGCACAAGATTTCATGGATTTACCATCACCCATTGCAGATTGTGCAACCTTACCATTAACGGTTCCAACGATTGTTAAGTTACTGATTGTCGGGTGAGTGAACGGAGTTAAAGATGAACTGCTTCCGTCGTTATCACATTCAATACCATTCGGGTCTTTAGTGTAATAGGTACTATTTGCATCTACAGTGGCTACCAAGAACTGAAGCTTACCAGTGTAACCAAAGTCGAAGTCAAAAGCATCGTCGTGCGTACTGGTAGATACCAAATACTTGGCATTTATTGTACCACCGAAGAATTCGAATGCATCGTCTTCACCGTAGTATGCCTGACAGTGGTCAAAAGTTGTACCTGCACCTACACCGCCGAAAGTAAATGAATTCAATTCATTGTCCTGCGAAACGTTGGCACCGGCATATTCAACACGTACATACTGAATCGTACCGGAGTTATCGTTAGCATTGCTACCACCATAAGTGATATCTACACCGGCAGGAGCCGAATTGATACCTTCAATAACCGGATTGTTGGTTTGGTTGATAGGAGCATTACCCAATACTACGAAACCACCCCAACCACCAGGATATTGATGTGCATCTTCTGCCGTCATAACAATCGGAGCAGAAGCAGTACCAACAGCATTAATCTTACCATTACGGGTAATAACCAAAGCTGAAGCTTGTGCCGGAACATCATTGTACAGACCTACAATTTTTGTACCTGCCTGAATAGTCAATGTAGCACCACCGGACACATAAACCTTGCCATCCAAATGATATTCATTTGAAGCACTCCAAGTAGTATTGGTGTTGATAACACCAGACACTTTTACGATTGCAGCAGCTGCACGAGTTCCACCGTCAATGGGTGCAATTTCCTCGTTCTGACTACAAGATACCACGGCTACAGAGGCTACTGCCAAACTTGTAACACCTAACACGTTTTTGAATCTAAAATTTTTCATAACTGAACAATTTTAAAAGTTAATAAACTATTTATTTAACACAAAAACTAAAATTTATATCCAACTGACAGAGAAAGGTTTATACCTTTTTTTATCCGGCTTAGCACCCAATCTCCGCTATTATAGTTCATATTTGAAGTTAAATCAGCATATCCTTTATCGTTATTCGGGTCAACCCCCGGTTCATATCCGCAATTGCGATAAACTATCACATCCTGGTTTAAGAGGTCACTGGCATTGAATTTCACTTCCAACTTTTCTTTTAGGAAACGGGCAGAGATTTGTAAGTCAAGTACGTCTCTCGATGCTTCGTATTGGTCATACTTCTCGTAATCTCCGGCAAATAACAATTTACGTCCGTTACGCCCATAGTTCAATGCAGCACCAAGTATCTTTCCCTGATAGGTCAATCCGGCATTTACAGTATATGGAGACAATCCTTGCAATGGGCGGCTGCGGTCTTGCGTTTTAACTTCTCTGTCAATCCCGGAAGCAGCGTTCTGCAATCGTTCAAGATTGTATGTAACGTCTCCACTCAGAAAAGTAGCGTTTCCACTGACATACACATCCTTCAAGAAAGAGCCCGGGGCGATGAAAGCCAATGATTTACGAAGATTAATCTCAATACCCTTTACGCTGGCATCATCTATATTGAAAGGATGCAGGACATATCGTAAATCCATCGTCTTTCGCGTTACCATTTCAATAGGGGATTTGAATTTCTTATAAAAGGCACTTACCGAAACCACTTCACCCGCTTGTGGATACCACTCCAAACGGAGGTCGAAATTATCCGAATGGGATTGCTTCAATCCTCCACGGCTTTTCACTTCTATACGGTCGTCTACATTATAATAGTTACAAGGGGTAAGTTCCCTGAAGTCCGGACGCGCAATGGTGCGGCTATAAGCAAAACGGGCATTGATGTTGTCCGTGATGTTATAGACCAGAGTGGCGGCGGGCAACCAGTCGGTTTTCTTTACCGAGACCAAACTATCCACTCTGTCCGCCCCAATTGTTGTTTGCACTTCAGTAGTGGCATCTTCCATACGGACGCCTGCCGTTAAGTGCAGTTTACGGAAGAACGTAAATTCACCCATCAAATATGCCGCATGTATATTTTGTTTTCCTTCGTAGTAATCGGCTTCATTTAGTCCCGACAAGCCGGACGGCGCATAATAGATAGCGCCACTTGCAAAGTTCTTCGGGTCATACAACTCTCCCAATTCCGGATGCGATTCCTGTAGTTCTTTCCATGCGTCCCATCCTTCCCCCTTGTTGCCAAACATGGCATGAAGATATTGCTGTTCATAATTGGAGGTACGGAAAGTGCCCATATATCCGGTCTTGATGGTTTGCTTGTTTCCCTTTACTACAAAAGGATGTTCCAGATTGAATCCAATGGTTTTCTTCTTCTCTTTCAGGTTACTGTACATCAAGTGTCCGTCTTCAAGTCCGAACTGGCTGCTGGTGACAGTGCTGCTCCAATCAACCAAGCCGTCTTCCACATTTCCTTGAACATTGCCCAATGCGTAGCGGTCATCCGGATTGGTACGGCCAATCTGATTATAAGACGCATTCCATGTAGCTATCAGGTTTTCGTTGAACAACCGGTGCTCGCCTTCCAGTTGGGTTTGCCAGAGCTGGCTGCGCAATGGGACACTATACTGCTCATAGGTATTGAACGCTGTAGTATATTTAAAAATGTAACGTTCAAGATTGGTATGTTGGAAACGGTTGTTGAACATGTTTCGCCACGTAATCTTATGGTTCCGGATTTCCCAACCGACGTTTGCCACAGCGCCGACAGAAGTCACAAACTTATAGCGTTTACCCGGTCCGTTCAAACTGTCTTTAGTTATGGTGTTCATCTCTTTATATTCTTCCGTAGTCTGTTCATTACGGTAGGTCAAAGCGGCTACTACCCCCAGTTTGTGTCCGTAACCCAATTCGATAGGAGCACCAAAGGTAAGAGAGTAGTTCTGTATCGGCATAGCTGTGAATTTCTTCATTCCGAAAGTATTTTTCAATGCAGCATTCTGCGTACCTATCTTACCTTCGTCTTCACTTCTGCCGGCATACCATTGGCGGTCATTCATTTCACCGAACAGCCAGTCGGATTTGAAACGCTTGTTGCTCAGGAAGTCTTTTCCCGTACTCTGGGTGTTCATACCTGTACCCAGACTTATATCGAGAAACTTCTTACTCGGTACCGCCAAGGTTTGTACTTCTATCAATCCTCCGGTAAATTCACCCGGCAGGTCGGGAGTAAAGGTCTTTGCAATAGTCACATTATCCACCAAACCACTCGGTATCACATCGAAAGCAAAGTTTCTGCGGTTCGGCTCCGTACTTGGCAGGGATGCACCGTTCAACTGCACATTGTTATAGCGTTCGCCCATACCACGCACATTTACATACTTACCGTTATCAATCGTCACACCGGACACACGGCGAAGCACTTGCGCCATATTGTTGTCACTGGTTTTCTTCACAAGGTCGGCACTGATACCGTCACTCATCGCAACCATTGTCTTTTGTTTGGAGTACAGCGCATTGGCAGATGCCTTGTTATAGGTAGCGGTTACCACCACTTCATTCAGCATCTCTGTCTCATCTTGCAGGATTACATCCAACGGAGTAGTTCTTCCCCCTGCAACTTTCACGTCGCTGATGCGCATTTTCTGATACGAGATACAGCTCACTTCTACCATATAGGTACGTGTCGGCACATCTTTCAGTGTGAAGTTTCCCTTAATGTCCGTTGCCGTACCGGTGTTGCTGCCGGCAATGACCACCGTGGCTCCCGGTATCGGAAATCCGTCCTTATCCAGCACGGTTCCCGTGATAGTCCCTTTCCCGGAACTTTTCTTGTTTTTATTATCGTCCTGATATACGGAATATGATTCCGCTGATACTTTCTTATATGAATAACCGGTGTTTGAAAGACTGTTGGATAAATCCACCTCTACTGAATTGCGCTTGGTCGCGGCAGGCACACTAATGGCTTTCATATTCTTCCCGTCGAATGCAACCTCTACCTTATACGTCTTGGCGATGCGGTTCAACCGTAGTTCCAGTGCCTCTGCCGGATAGCTCGTTGCCTTTTGGTCGTCACTCGCATGGCAGATCGGCGATAGCAGCAACATTCCCAGTAGGAACAATATGCCCGTTCGTAATCTCATTTTCTTATTACTCCTTTTCATCTTTAATTCGTTAATATTTTACTTAATAAATCACCTATTTTCAATTAGTTAAACTTTCATTTTCCATTTCCGAAAAGACAAGGCAATGGCCGTTTCCCTTTACATAGGGAAATTTCTCTTTCATGTATGCAGCTCGCCACCGCATACCACAGGCTTGTCTTTCTTTATTCTTTCGTTACGCGTGCAGTCCTCGTAAGGTGGCGCGTGGATGTATATGGTTACCGGCTTACAACAATCCGGTTGTCACTGATTTCATATCGCGTACCGTAAATGGCACATATATTTTTCATCACATTATTTACTCCGGATTGTTCCGGCCTATACGAGCAATAATTGATTCGGGCGTCCGCAGGTATGGCATCCTTCTCTATCACCAGTTCCCGGTGGAAACGGTTCTTCACCCTTATTTTCAGCTCTTCTACCGTAGCATCCTCCAGTACGAAACCACCGGTAGTCCATGCTCCGATATTATCGGGATTCACCGTGTCATGCGAAACTCTGTTGGCTGCCTTATCATAAACCACCCGGTCGCCACAGTGGAACTTACCGAAAGATTGCTCCCCTTTCGCCACTTCCACACATCCAGTGCGGACTGCAACCTGGCTCTCCACTGTCCCGCCGTAAGCTACCACATTGAACGAGGTTCCGTGTACAATGGCATTGATCTCTTTCGCCTTTACAATAAAGGATTTCTTCTTGTCCTTGGCCACCTCAAAGAATGCTTCTCCTACCAGGCTCACCGTCCTGTCCTTCTTCCCGAAGTTGTTCGCAATGCTCAGATTACTGCCGCCTGCAAGATAAACAACCGTACCGTCTGCCAGGTGCAACACACTATCATTCTGGCATTGGATTACATTACATGCCATGGCATTCGTACTATCCGCAAATTTTTCATTCATATAGAACGAAATTCCCAACACCAACAGGACGCTTGCCGCAATTCCGGCTCCCGCATACTTCATTCCACGGGAGAATGGCAATCTCTTTTCTTTCTTCACCTGTCCGGCCAGACAGTCCGTTCTTCCTTCTATTCCTTCAATGCCGATCATTCGTGCCAGCATATCCAAGTCTCTTTTGGTCAGCTCATCCAGTTCTTCCGGCGTAGCCGTTTCTTTCTTACCCTTACTACTCTTACCGGTAACATCCATGATTATTTTGGAGATGCCGTCAATCCGCTTGAGTTCATCCTCAGTAGCCTTTCCTTCTTCAAGTTTCGAGTAGAGAGAATCTATACGATCCCATACACGTTCTTCTTGTTCGGAAGTTACTTTCTTTCTATTTCTCCAAAATTTAATCATATCAATTATCTGTTTTTTTAATTTGTCCTACATTCAAGTTCTCGCATCACTTTGAGAACCCATACACTAATAAATCGTTTGAACCCCCTAAAACCTTCCTTTAAAAATCGTTAAAATCAAAGGATTTCTGCATTTATCCCTGTTTTTTAACTTTTCCGGACTGTTTTCCGGGGAAGTGGGCGGTCAAAACTTCAAAGAGCAACGGGCAACTTTCAACTGGGTTTCAATTTCCGTTCAAGTACCCCTACACTAGTAAATCATTTGAGACCCCCAAAACCTTCCTTTAAAAATAGTTAATTTTGGAAGATTTCTGCATTGGTCTTCTTTTTAGCCTCCCTCCGTATTCAGATTTATAGTAACGACTTATATGTATAAAATATTACATCTACAAAAATACTCTAAACTAATTTATCAAATATGGTTCCAATACAAATTTGTTGGCATATCTCCGTGCATCCACCCGATTATCCCGTCAAATATTACAGTTCTATTGCATGAACATTACAGCCATGTAAATCTTAACAGCCCATCAATCTTTTTAATAGCTTGTCATAACTCTGAAATAACCTCTTTTTACTTTTGGGACATGAAATCCTAAAAAGAATTATGAATAAAAATCTATCAAAACAACTAAAGGAGCAGCAGGCTGACAAGATTTTGTTACAGGCTATCGCTGCATCTGCCGATGCTGATGCATTTTTAATTCTTTATAATCGGTATAGCCAAAGACTGCTACAGTATTTTTATAATGTAACGGACAATGCAGATACCGCCTTTGATTTGAGTCAGAATTTCTGGTTGAACATTTGGCAGAATGCGTCCCAACTCATTTACGAAAACATGGATTCGGCAGAAAGCCTTTTCTTCAATATGGCAACAAAACGTATAGCCGATTACTACCGTTCCCCCCAATGTAGCAAAGAAATCCCGTTGGATGATTTTCCCAACCTCTCCGACAATTACGCATCCCCTTCATCACCCGAAGCTGACTATTACGCCGAGGAGATTCGCAAGATAACCGAGAAGGTACTCAGCAAATATCCCGAATTGGACAAACAGGTTTTCATCTACCAGAAAGAGTTGGACTATCCTGCCCAACGAACCGCCAGCCAGTTCAATATCAGCATTGAAAGCATTTACAAGAAGGTATCCATCATAATGAAAGATCTGCGCTTCCAGTTCAAACTGGCCGGGTATTACTACAGCCTGCTCACGTGCATCTGCTTTTGCAGCCTATCATAGCAAACAGTCACAACCAACACAACCGATATATTCGCAGCAAAAGAAATCCGGAGATTTCTTAATCGTAGATTTCCCCCCACTCCAGGCTTTCAAAGTAATATTGATATTCCGTATTCCCTTTCCACTTCTTTAGGGGAACATAAACGCTCAATCCGCAATATTTATTTCTGTCGATAACCACATACTTGAACGAAGCCGTAGCCGCCGTATAAACAACTGTCTTTCCCAATTGTGCCTCCAGCAAGGCATCATCCGTATTTTTCAGCCTGTTCACCATATCTTTCAAATCGAAGAATACCTGCGGCACGTCACTCGTATGGTACACCTGCAATCCGCTGACATCCATTCCAGCCGCATCTGCCAGATGTCCGGACAACGCCCCATGAACCACGTCATACAACCCGTCCAGTTGTGCCGCATCCACCAGTGTGATGGTTGCCGAACGGAGCACATCATATTTCATGCCATTATAATGCTGAAAATAAGCGTTACAAGCCTGTTTGAGTCCTTCCACACCGCCGAACATATACGGCAACACCTTTGCATACGGAATACCCGATGCATCGTAGCTTCCTTCCGCAAGCACCTCCGTAGGCGAAGCTATCAGATAATCGCTCTTATACCGCAATGCATACAAAGCTTCCACACTACCCATCAGGCACATATCAAACCAGATATACTCGGCCACATGATCCGGCAGACCCGCAGCCAGCGCATCTATCTCTATCATGGTATCCACGGTCACATTGCCCGGATGAAAGTCCGGTCCGATGTAGCGTGTACGCGGAAATGCCTGTTCTCCCTTATCCGGCCATACAGACCGGGTACGGCTATAGCCGCTCGGAACCCACCCCATGGAATGTGACCACAGCACCAGCCCGAACCTTTCCGACGGAACCAGTTCCTTCGTTTCTTCAATCACCCGCACCAGCGTTTCTACATTGGCAGAGTTCTCTTCCTCATAGTTTTTCAGCAGCACCTCTTCGCCTGCCTGCGTAATCTTGAACAGACGCGGCGCTTCGTCCATCCGGTCCACATACACCACCGCTGTTCCCGCACTCCGCTTTGCCCCGGCCTTCAGTTGACTGATACTGTAGTCCACATCACTATCCATCGTGTTATCCGCAACCATATATATCAGTGTGGTATAAGAAATAGGTGTAGGCGGAAGCTCATCCTCATCATCGTCCGAACAACCGGTTAATGCGAAAAAAAGCAGGCACATCCCCGACAGGAAAAGCAGGTTATAGCCTCTGAAAAATGCAATAACAGCTGGTTTCATAACAGTATTCACTAATTATTCTTTCCCTTTATTCTCTGGATATCCCAGCCACCGCATCACGCTATCCGGCTGGTTGGTAATGATGGCATCCACCCCCAACGTCTTCAACCGTTCCGTCTCCGGCTTGTCGTCCACCGTCCACGGAGCCAGTTCCATCCCTTTGGCACGGACCTTCCCGGCAATCTCCTCCGTCAGCATATCGCTCTCCGGGCTATACACTTGCGGTACAAAGTCCAACCGCGCCATCAGTTCCTCAAAGGTAGCGTTCTTATCCTCCACCAGATAGGACAAACGGACATCCGGATATTTCTGGTGCAGATAGTTCAATGTACGCACATCAAAGCATTGCACCAGCAACCGATCACCCAGCTTCTTGCTCAACAGCGCTTTCATGCACAAGTTCGCAAACGTCCGGTAATCCGGCGAATAAATCCCGTCCTTTGACGGATCGGACTTTATCTCGATATTGTAGCTCACCGGAGCGATACCATTACTCTTGGTCAAAAGTTCCACCGCGTCAATCAAATCCGTAACCAGCGGTACGCAGCATTTCACATTCTTCCGTCGCGGATATGCAGGATTCGGAAGACTGCCCACATCATACCGTCGCAAACTGTCATACGTCATTGCGTATATCTTATAATCCTTATCCTCCCCAGCCGGAATCGGTTCCCCTTCCGGTGTCAATGCCTTAACATGGTTCAGGTAGGCATCGTGCGACACCACCACCATACTGTCCTTCGTCACGTGCAAGTCAAGCTCCATCACCGACACACCGATTGCCGCAGCATGCGTCATTGCTAGTATCGTATTCTCCGGATAAAGAGCCGCACCGCCCCTATGCGCATGCACAACGGGCAGCTTCTCCTTCACGGGTGCCTGGCATCCGCCAAGCACTGTTCCTGCCGCCAGTAGCAGGCAGACAGACAGCCATAATCTACTTTTCATAATTTTGTGTCTCTGATTATTAATATGACAAATGTAGTGAACGGATATTACGATGTCACTACAAACAGGAAAAATACGGGCTAAATTAACCGCTTTATTACAAGAGACGGACATAAACACATAAATTCCTTATCGTGAAGAAGATAAAACATTTCCTTTATGGCAGCTCATTTGTTATGTTGCTGTAACATTACCCGTCGTGAGCTGTTAATGAATGATAAATACATCACCCGACCGCCAAGCGGTTTGGTGTTTTTCAGTCCTCACCTGCTACATTTGTTCCGGCTTAATTGTAATAGATATATATTGCTTGTTCGTGAGAACGAATGCATGTATTTTTTAGAGTTTAACGGCTGGTTGTACAAAACTTCTATAAATTCAATAGGTATAGATATAAAATCAGCAAATCCGTGAGGACGTATTATTTGAAGACACACAACTGAAGAAGTGCGCTATCCCCAAAAGATAGAGGTACTTTTTTTATGGTTATAAATATCCGGCTCTTTTTCCCCGATATAGAATCCGATTATAATCATATAAATAATCCAGTCGGCACAGCCTTCCGAATCTTACTGTATTTCAGTTCTCTTTTTCCCATATATAGCCATTTCCTCATTTTTATCACCCTGTCAGTAACTTCACCTTGCGTGGTTCAGGGTGCGAAGCTACGTCCGGGTCCCCTAAAAATCTGCAAGCCCGCTTCGCGCCCTACGGGTTTTGGCGAAAATTTTTCAATCCGTCCAGCCGGGCGGTTGAAAAATTCTCACCAAAAGCCTTGCATATTTTCTCCCCGTCCGTATCTGCCCCCTGAAACGAGCAAGGTGAAGCCACCGACAAGGCATAAAAAAAAAGTCAATGTTATGAAAAAGAGAACTGAAATACAGCAAGATTTGAAACGAGGCTTCGGCTCCGCTCCAACCGGCATTAAAAATTTGGTGAAGTGGTTGTCGGTCGGTTTCATGGTCTATGTGGCAGTACGTTTCGTGTGTGCCTTTGTCGGTGGTGTAGTGGTTGGCTTGGGCGGTGGGTTGCCCATGTTGGCAGTTTTGGCGGTGGTGTTTTTCCTCATCCGTGCCGTGTGGCGCATCCTTTCCGCTTTCCTTTCCCTTTGCGTGCTCGCTCTTCTCATCCTTGTTCTTTGCGTGATACTCTGACAGAATATTAATCATTTTTAAATTAAATCATTATGACTAAAGTACATTTATTGGGAGCTAACAAAAGTTACGACAGAAGCGTTCAGACCGTTTCAGTCAATCAAGTGGTAGTATTGGAAGGCTACAGCTATGACAGCTATGTTGTGTATGAAGTAACCCGTGACAAGTGGGGAATAACCTATCATCTTGTCAATTTGCGAACACACGAGTTTCACACTTCCGACCTTATCCGGCCATTATCAGAGAAATTCGGAATAGGCATCTATTACGATGATGCGAACCCCAAGTTTTTGGATCCGTTGGAAACAGCCGCTTTACTGACCAAAGCGAAAGAGAAGAAAGCCGAAGAAGAAAAGAAAGCGAAGGAAGCAAGAGAGGAATACGAACGTATCGCCAAAATCGGTGCGGAACGTTTGCGCCCCCTTATCCCGACGGATGCAAAGGCGGTCATTATCGGCACATTGAGAGTGAACGAATGCGACAGTTATACGGACTATTACGACTATAGTATAGCAAGAACCGTCATTTTAGGCTTTTCCAAACATACACGCAACCTCTTTTCGGAAATGCGCAAGCATGCCGCCAATTTTGAGGAAACGGCCTATTTGGCAGAATATAACGCAGATTACGAACACCGTGAAAATTACAGCATGGGGGACGGCATGTATTTGGGCAGGAACAAGTACAGCGGTTGGACGATTGAGAAAGAGCCTATCTGTGACCTTGAAAAGTTCATAGAACGGTATGCGCACACCGCAGGGGATGAAGCCAACCTTTGCATGAAAGCACCGCAGAGGGAAAACGAAGCACAACAGCCGACAGCAACCGCAGACCCTTCAACCCTCAGTCTTGAAATCGTGGAATACAGCGAAAAGGCGATTGCCGTATTCGGTGACACCAAGCCAATAAAGGACGTTCTGAAAAACTTGAACGGTCTGTTCCGTGCAAACCTCACTTATAAGGGCGAAAGGCGTGCAGGGTGGATATATTCCAAGAAGCAGGAGCTGAAAGTAAGGGAAGCACTCGCCACGTGCATCCGCGTATGACAGCATGAACGGCAGGGCGGAACAATCCGCCCCGCCTATCAAAGAACCAAAAAGTAACGACATGAGAACGGAAACAAGAACATACACCCTCTATCGGATAACAGAGTTATCCGAGGAAGCCAAGGAAAAGGCGCATGGCGAATGGTTATACAATCGATACTTTTACGGTTGGACTTACGAGAACCGCCAAACCCTTGATGCCTTTTGCGAACACTTCGGTATCGTGTGCCGTAATTGGAGATATGACGCATGTAATTATAGCTATGACTACCGCAGCAGGCAGGAAGACTGCATAGACAGCCTGAGCGGTTGGCGGTTGGTGGCCTATCTGATGAACAACCATTGGAACGACTTGTACACCCGAAAATATTTTTGGAACGGAAGGAAAGGGAGAGAAAGCAGGATATTTGTAGATACCTGTTGTCCCCTTACAGGCTATTGTATTGATAACGATATTCTCGATCCGATTTATCGGTTCTTGAAATCCCCCACCGGGAATATCACGTTTGATAACCTTATGAACAAATGTCTCGACAGCTTTTTCCGTGCTTGTTGGGATGATATGGAGAGCACCCAGACTTTGGAATACTTCACGGAAGAAAGCAACGCCAACGGTTGGGAATACCTTTCAGACGGAAAACTATTCAATTAATTATCAACATTTAAAAACTTACCATTATGAAGACGAACAAAAAAGTACAGAAGAACAGCGTACAGAAATCAGAGAAAGAAAATGCAGTAAAAGTAACTGCTTTGGCAGTTATCCCGAAGCCGATAATGTTACTCACACCGCAGGACGTGCCCACGGCTACCGAAGTGACGGCCCCCCTCGAAACGGCAACCGTTCCCACCGTTACGGAAGAAACACCGCAGCAGGTCACGTTCAAGACACCGCTTGCAACGGCCACAGCCGAAACAGACCTTGACATCACCACCATACACCCAAGCACGGACAACCACCGCAAGACGTTCAATGACGCATCATTGCAGGAACTTGCGGAAAGCATTCGGGAAGTGGGAATCCTGCAGGCCATTGCGGTACGCCCACGCACGGAAGGCGGTTATGAAATCATATACGGTGAACGCCGTTACCGTGCCTCATTGCTTGCAGGAGCAAAGACCATAAAGGCGACCATATATAATAATGTGACGGACGATGAAGCGGAAGACATGTCGTTAAGCGAGAACTTGCAGCGTGAGCAGGTACGCCCCACTGAAGAAGCAAAAGCGTTCAAGCGGTTGCTTGAAAAGGGCAGATATGACATGTATTCACTGACCGCCCGTTTCGGACGGAGCGAGAAATATATCTATACCCGATTGAAACTGAACGAACTCTATGCGCCTATCGGTGAACTGTTGGACAATGAAACAATCACTGTCAGCGTAGCCGAGGAGATAAGCACCTATGAACCCGATATACAAAAGGACGTGTACGAGAAGCACCTCAAAGAGGGGAACGGTGAGGATTGGACGGGATATACATTGAATCTCTTCAAAAGGTACTTTGAAAAATACTATACCACCGACCTTGGGCAATACAAGTTCGACAAGACGGAATGCAAGGCATGCGTACACAACGCAGCCAATTACAATCTCTTTGCCGAGCATAACGGATGCGGACACTGCACAAACCGCAAATGTCTGGAAACCAAGAATGCCGCCCATGTGGCAAAAGAGACGGAGAAACTTTTGAAATCCGATCCGAAGTTGGTTGTCGCACGCCCCTACTACGGAAGCCGTAACGATATGGCACTACAGAAATTGGACAAGAAAGGGCATGAAATCAAGGAACTTGACTACAACGTATCGGCAAGGGAATTTCCAAAAGCCCCCGAAGCACCGAAGAAAGAGCAGTTCACCCAAGCGAAAGAGTACGAACAAGCGGTGCAGACATTTGAGCGCAGAAACGAGGAATATGCCCGAAAGGTGGAGGAACTTGACCGCATGAAGGAGGAAGGCAGGATAAAGACCTATGTGAAGGTAGGGCAGACGGAACCCGAACTCTGCTACGTGGAGATAAACAGGAAGGAAACCGCCCCCGTCACTATCGGGACATTGCAGGAGAGGGACAAGCGTTTCAAACAGCTTTCTATCGAAAAGACCGTTGCCGACACGAAAAAGATTGTCCGGGAGAACGACTATCCCGAAAGTCCGTTCACGCAGTACGAGGACGGCATGATTTATTTCGTCATGCTTACCCAACTGCAAAGGAAGCATTTTTCGCTTTTTGGCATCAAGGACCAGCCTTTCGCATTGGACGAGAAACAGCGGATGAAAATCGTTGCCAAACTGACGGACGCACAAAAGACGGTAATCAAACGGGACTTCATCAGCCACTTCCTTTGTGAGAACGGCCACGGAGACAACAACGCATCCAAGCTGTTAAGAGACTTCGCAAACATGCACTTTCCTGACCAGTACGGACTTGCCAAAGCCACCCACGAGGAAGAATATCAGAAACGGCATGAACGTTTGGAAGAAAGGATAAAGGAAATGAAGAAAGCGGAAAAGAAAGCAGCCAAAGAAGCGGAAAAACAGCAGACGGCAGAAAAGACGGAGAAGAAAGTCACCGCCCCGAAAACGGAGAAACCCGAAAGCGGAAAAGCCGCCTGAAGCCGAACAGAAAGCATGTGCCGGAGACAACATCCGGCACATCTTTTTCACCGCCCTCCAAGAGAACAGAGGGCAGGGCCGGACGACCCCACCCACACCGCCACCGTAAAACCTTTAAAAATATCAGCATATGAAATATATAAAAATGTCCCCTAACGTGGAGTATTCCACCGACAGGGAGTTTTTCCTTGAACATCAAATCCTCTGCATCGTGAGCAGGGAAGGTACAAAGTTTTGCAGTCTGGTAGAGAACCGTCTGTTTATGCGTTCCCAAAGCCGCCATATCAGCAAGCAGATGCAGATGCATATCATGTGTGAAATCCACAAGGACATCTGCCGCCTTCGCTATGGCGGCGAACCCGTGGACTGACCTGCCACACCCCACACCTGAATACTTCCTCTTAAAAAAGTCGGGCAATCCCTATGCGGTTGCCCGGCTTTTTTCTATTTTTGCAGGGTTGAACCAAAAAAGAAAGTTATAAGATTAAAGATTTTGAATGATAACATATTAGAATAGCTTTTAGCTGTTTGTTCTTACTCTCGAAACGACCAAATTCAATGCAGGAGAATAAACGGGCAGAGTCCTTGTCATACACAAATGGCACGGTCTTAACTCGTTTCCTGCATGGGTGCTTGGTCGTACCGGAGAGTAGAACCTGTTAAGTTCCGTGCTTTTTTGGTACATAACAGGAAGTTACGGACAAGGTATTACTCAAAAATCACAGGAAGATGTACAACAAGAACGTTGCCATTACCGGCAGTATCATTGAAAAGACAACCAAATACGACCAATTCAGGGAAGATAAAATCCGTATGGAACTCTACCGGATAATCCTTCCACTTTATAATGAAGGTTATCGCACATTCACCTGCAATCCGCATTCCTATATCGGATTATTAGGTGCGGATACGATAGTCATGCTGCGTGAAGCGGGCAAATGCCCGGAGATAATCCTTTCAGTAGCCATACCGGAAACCGCTTTTCCGGCAGATACCGACAAGGTGTATCGTGCCCTGTATGACGACCTGATAAAGCAGGCAGACAATAAAAAAATACTTCCGGAAAAAGAGTTTTTTGGCAATGCGCTTGTCGGCGGTCATATCATCTGTTATTACGATGACTTTTCCACAGAAATGCAGCAGATATGCGCATCCGGTACTCCCTATACCAATATCCGTAAAATGATATAGGCACACATTCTTTACCGCAGGTTACAGCAGTTTCTCCAGCCGTGCAATCCGTTTTTCGGTGGACGGATGCGTACTCATGATATATTCGGTGAAAGTCGGATGCTCACCGTAAACGTCTTCCGTCCTTTTCAACCGGCGGAGGAAAGAAAGCAATCCTTCGCCGCAACCATATTTCACTGCATAGGCATCACAACGGTACTCGGCATATTTATTGATATTCACGTCAGTTATCCGGCTGATGCCGTATATAATCCGGTGAAGCAGTTTGTAAACGGCCCACCATAACTTCGCTATGAGTTCACCTACAAGGCCCAAAGCCGGAACCAATGCGAACACCATGCTGCCAATTATCCCGAATATCAGAGCCGGAATAAGAAATATACCATAAAGGCAGCGGTAACCGAACGACTCCATCGAGAATAAAAGCACCTGATAGACGAAGTCGTAATGGGAGATATGCCCCACTTCATGACTGATGATGCCCTTCAGCTCCTCATCCGAAGCTGCGGCGAGTACTCCGCCCGTCAGTCCTATCGTATTGAAACCGAATGCGGCAGCATTTACCCGTGCGTCATTGTTACGATAAAGTTTCAGCCTCCGGTTCATACCCATTTCTGAAAGCAACCGTTCCAGCCTCATGCGATCGGAACTGTTCAAAGGACGGTATCCTTCTTTTCTGCGTAGCACCCACACATTTAGCGGAGAAATGGAATAAAGGATGAATAACAGCAAAAGATAATACGGTAACGTATTGACTAAATACGGAATCACCCCCTCATCAAACAGCCCCGGTATATATGCCGGCCATATATGGCGCAAGATTGAAAGTAGCAATGCGTAAAACACCGTAATAAAGACAAAATTCACTATCGTGACATAAGCCAGCAGCAACAGCTTGCTGATGATACGGAATATTCTGAGTGTTGTTTTCATGCGTATATGATTGAACTATTAACTTCCGGCTAAATATAAAAACAAATTTTGTGCAATCCGAAACAATTACTTATTCATTTGTTTTCATTAAGCAAATTTCATAAAACAAAGACGACAGGTTTCCCCACCGTCTTTCTTGATAGATAATGGTAGCAGTTATTCCTTTGCCATAGTGTTTTCTAAATCGAACGTCACCGTCATTTCTCTTTCCCTGCCAAAATTATCCCGGACAAAGAATTTCAGTTCCGAACGTCTGGCGCTTGTCGAACGGTAAAAGAGGGTGAATATCTGCCTGACCGGATTTTCCGTATCCAGTCCCGGCACCTCTGCCAGCGGCCTCACTTCCCGGTTCACAAGTTTTATGCCTTCACTATCGGACACTTCTCCCTTGCCTTCCATCTGGATGTAACCTATTTCATACTCCGCCTTTTCATAGTCCCCTTCACGGTCAAGATAAAAGCGTATCTCCACCGTTTCACCCGTTGCAATCTGCTTTTGCAGATACCATGACGAGAGGCTGAAATCATAATCCTGCCGGATGTCTATCCCGTCGTTACAAGAATTGAAGGCCAGCGCCGCAAGCAGTGCACCTATACATTTATATAATACGTTTTTCATTTTTTGTTTCTCCTTTCTCTTTTTATTAGTTAATAATAAGGCGAACGCCCAATCCTATCTGGGTATGGAAGTTACCCGCATCCGTTCCGAAGAGCGCCCTTTCCTTTACCTGCATCAGCAGGATAATCCGGTCTGTCAGCCAGACATCGAAAGCCGCCGTCAGACCGCCGCCATAAATAAAGCAGTCACCGTTTGTCACCGCCGCTCCGTCAGGAAGCAGGGAGGTTCCCCAGTTGACTGTCTCGAAGCCGCCCAAAACGGAAAGTCCGATACGGAAACAGACGTTCCGGCCCTTGTCCGACAATACGGGAATAAAATAGCCGAGTTCCCCCGTGAACTGCGCTTTGGGTATTGCCTTATTTTCGTAGGTGTACTCCTTTATCTGATAATCCAGACCATACAGCCAGCAGGTACGGTTACGGTTGGTATGTGTAAAGGCCAGCGAGGTGAAGTAGTGGCGTTCGCCACCACTCTTCCATGAAAGGAAATGATTGACTCCCCCTGTTGTAAATTGTACACCCGTCTGTCCCGGCAGGTCACGCTGCGCGTATGCTTCGCCCGCAAAGAGCGACAACATGGCAACTGTCAGTATGAATAGTATTCTTTGCATATACATTATATTATATATAGGTTATTATTTCAGATGCAGTTCACTGATTGGTTTTGCCGCCACAAGGTCTGTGTTCTCTATGCGGAACGACTGGTGACGGGCACCGCCCTTTTCGTAAACCTCCACCACGAGCAGTTTGTCATCCGGCAGGGTGAGCTTGGGCAGCACGAATATACCCCGCACCGTGGCTTTCCCGTCCACCGTTATCAGGCGGTTGTATGTCCTTACAGGTTCTATGAAGTTCTCCTGCATGGCCGTGCGCTTGGCTACTTTCTTGTCCACCACTTTGAAACGGATATAGTCAATGTCGAACGATATATCCGAACTGTTGCGCAGGGAAGTATGCAGGTACAGCAGGTCATTATTGATATAAAGCCCTTTGAGCAGTGTCTGTATGCCGTACTTCTTGCAACCGATATGCCTGATGTCCCTTTTGTTCTTCTTATACAGCGTGTACATGATACGGTTCACCACCAGCGGTGTCTCCCCGCCGAGTTCTTTCAGCTTCACGAACATGCGGTCGCCCGCAATCCCGCCTTCGGGATTGTCCCGTAGCCAGTCTTCCATCTCAATGGAAAGTTGCGCTGGTTCGTCCTTATAAACCACATTAAAAGAATAGAAACAACCGTCGGCAGTGATAACGGAGAAGTTCGTTTCCCCTTCAAAACCTTTCACCGCCGCCTTGATGCGTACTACATTTTCCGCTCCCGTGGCCTTGTCCGCTATGATGTCGAACGAGCCCAAATCCACATATTTCACTTCGGAAGGGAAAAGGATATGTACGGTTTTCTGAAAAGTCACCTCAATCTTATGCGGTGAGATAATCTGGTTGGTGGGGAAAATCTTTGTTTCCACCGGTTCCTGCGCCTTTACCGACAATACGGTTAAAAGTATGACTAATGATAAAATAATTCTTGTCTTCATCTGATTACTGTTTTTTGGATATTAATAAAAGTTGATAATTCGCTTTCACGGACACTTTCACCTCACGCATCTTTGTGGCCAGATATTGTGATCCGCCGCCAAGCACGCCCCTTGTCACGTCCATGACGAGTTGTTGCGAGGCACTGCGTGCGAACGAGATGCTTGTTCCGAAACTGCCCCCGATATTGGCGGCGGCTTCCTTCATGGCGGTACGTTCTGCGGTATTCGGAACGAAAAGTCCGGCCTGCCCGTCTATATCGTAAGCCGTTAGTTCCACCGGCAGGATGTTCCCGCCGCTCTCTATGGAGTTTACTGTGACTGCCATCCGTTGCCCTTCGATACGCACCGTACCATATAGCGGAGTATTGGCAGGTACAAGCACACCACCCACTTGCAGCGGTTCCAGCAACCGGAACTTCAGTCATGCCCCGGTGGTCACTGTCTGGTCTTCGGCCACGCAGGCACGTATCGTATTGGCTCCGGCAAGCTGTCCGCCGCCCACGGCAGTGGCAAAACCGTAATTGCGGGGTATCGTGTCGGGTACCGGAGGTACGGCCAGTGACGAAACCACATTCTCCGTGGCACGTCCGGCAGCTATGGCGGCAGGATTGCCGGTACCGGTGCCCCCGGCAGGCTGTATGTTCTTCACCTGTCCGCCCGTTTGTCCGGGGAAATAGCGTGCCGCCATCTCATACGACTTTTCCATCAGTTCCAGCGGGTCTTGTCCTTTCCGTTCACGTTCCAGCTTTTCGTTAAGCTCCTTTACCTGCCGTTCCAGTTCGTCCACCCTCGGACTCTCCTTCGGTTCCTTATAGAACGAGGTGATCTGTCTTGAAATCTGCCGCTGTTTTTCTCTGGACTCCCGGATAGCATCCGCTTTCGGTACATCTTCTTCCGGTTTCAGCCCGTCCGTTGTGTCCGGTGTCAGATAGCCCCCGGCCACATCCTGCAAGGTTCTTACCTTCTCCTGCCTGCGTTTCTTCATTTCTTCCAGTTCGTAAGCCTTCTGTTTGTCGGCCATCGTCTCCGGTGCGATAGCGTCGGGTATCGTCGTATTGATTCCTGCCGTCCCTTCCACCGTTTCGGGTGTGTCCGGTTTGAAGAGAAACCAGATGAACCCGGCGCAAAGCAGGGAGAGGAATGTCACCACGCCATAGAATTTCAGCTTGTCGGCAACCTTGCGGTTTAACTTCTTCCCCTTTTCGGATACAGGTTCCGCTTTCTGCGTTTCTTTATTCTTTTCTTCTTTCTTATCGGATTGTGTCATTGGATACATTGTTTTTTAATGGTTGAATACTGTCCGTTTGGGGAAGCGCAATCCTTTGGAGATGCTGTACCTCAATCGGAAATTTGTCTGTCCCGCAGAAACCGCCCACGATGTAGGCAAGGTCGATGGCGGCGAAGAGTCCGAGCAGGTAAAGGATGATAATCCTTTGCTGCCGGTAGCTCAGCCGTTGCCACCGCCTGCGGAGTTTTATTATATATCGGTCTTTCTCCGTTCTGAACGAGTGGAAGACCTTTTTTATACCGTTATCTTTCATACTGTCCGATGTCCCTGTTTTCGATGATGGTAAAACTCTCTATCAGAAAGCCCTGCGGATTGTTGTCGCTCCGGGTTACATTCCTCAGACGGCAGGTGGTGACAAGCGACCTTTCGGTAACGCTGCTCGAACGGATGATGTGCTGCCGGCTATAGGTCTTCATCTCGTAGGGATAACTGTTGAAGTTCCCCTGTATGCTGTCCACCGTCAGCGTCTGCGAGATGTTTCCCGCGATCATCCGGTTGAAGTAGCCTTTCTCCTGCAAGTTCCGGTAGTAACCGATGGCACTTTCATCCGAAAGGTAAAGGGCACGCTGGATGTTGCTTTCAATGGCGCTCTTGTCCGGTGACAGGGTGAAAAACAGTTCGTGGAAACGTCTGATATGTTCCCTCGCTTCCACGGGGCGGTTCTGCTGCACATCCTGCGAAAGTGCCAGCATCAGCGATTTTCCGCTGTCCAGTACATAGATTTTCTGCCGTTGCGCCTCGGCAAACTCGTATGCCTTTCAGGTGGCAAAGACCGTTACCAGTACGCATACTCCCAGGAATACCATTCCGAACAGCCGTAGCTGCCGGAACGATGTCTCGATGTTTTTTAATGATTTGAACTCCATGTCTTCTTTCTGTTTTTTTAAGTGATACGTTTAGAACATTTTCTTGATGCGTCCGGCTACCGATCCACCGACTGCCCCACCGACTGCCGCCGCACCGTTTCCGGCCATTTTCCCGGCACCGCCCACCTTCTGCCCGTAAGCTCCCGCACCGCCTGCCTGAATAATCCATGAGGACACCGTGGGAACGCAGAAATAACCGATGATACCTATAATCATGAATATACAATACACACTGTTGGATGCGTCCGGTATGAACGTCGGGTCCTGCATCTGTTTGATATCCTGCTGCAACATCAGAACCTGTATGCGTGAAAGGATAGCGCCGAACAGGTCGCCCACGGGCAGCCATAAGTAAATACAGATATAGCGTGACAACCATGTGGTGAGCGTACTCTGGAATCCGTCATAGACGGCCAGCGCAAAAGAGATAGGCCCCAGTATGGACAGGACAATCAGGAAGAAAGTCCTCAGCGTGTCTATCAGCAGCGAGGCTGCCTGAAAGAAGAGTTCCAGCAGTTCCCGGAACCATTGCCTCACCTTTTCCCCCATGTCATACACCGCCTTCTGCCCGTACATGTTTATCATCGTGTCCATGTCCCCCAGCGACCAGCCAAGCTCGTCTATTTTCTTGTCAAATTCCTCATCACTCACAAGGAAAGCCTTTGCCGGGTCACGCAGCATCGCTTCCCGTTCCAGTTCGTCCTTCTCTTCCTGATACTTCTTCATGTCGAAAGTCTGCTGTTCCACCAGTGAGGAAGTGGCACTGCATACGGGGGAAAGAATCCCGTTGATTGTCCCCAATACCATAGTGGGGAAGAACATGATGCAAAGTCCCAGCACGAACGGCCTGAAAAGCGGGAACACGTCAATCTCTTCCGCCCTTGAAAGGGACTGCCACACTCGGTAGGCCACATAGAACAGGGCACCGATACCGGCCACTCCCTTTGCCACACTGGCCATATCCTCGCACAGCGGCATCATTTCATCGTAAAGCGAACGCAGCAACTCATGCAGGTTCGTCCAATCTATTGATAGTAATATCATAGTTTATCTGTTTTTTTAGGATGAATGATTACCAGTAACGCTGGTCGTGTGTCCCGTACAGGGCAAGCACCCGCTGGGAATCCCCCTTCTTCTTGCTGCGCAGGTACGATATGCCGATGTTCTTTCGGGTATAGTACCATGTCAGGTTCTTGTATTCCAGCACTTCGCCGTATATCCGGTTGATGATGTCCAGTCGTTCCTTGTCGGTCATCGAGAGTCCGGTAGCCGTAGTCACTTCCTTCAAGTCCAGCAGCAGGTTGCTGCTTTCTTCAAGCAACCGGTTATACCCGAAAGCAATGGCCGAGAGTTCTTCCACGGTGAAGTTCGGGTCGCCCATCATCGTATTGAAATTGGTCACGTAAATATCGCTGATGTCACCTACGAGCAGGATAGTCTGTTGTACCTTGCGTGCCCCTTTTACGAGGTCGTGTACGGATTTCAAAGCGTCGTAGTAGGCCTTTCCCTGCCGGTAAATCTTTACAGTCTCCTGAAAGTTACTTCACATGTTCTGTGCCGTTGTGGAAGTCTGTACAATTTCATTGGCCGAGTTTACAATGCCTTGAGCAAGGTTCGTAGGGTCTATCACTGCCCATTGTGCCTTGACTGTCACCGAAAGGGACAGCAGTACCATGAATAAAATTATCATTCTCTTTTTCATGCGTCTATCTCCTTTCTTTAGTAAGTAAATACCGACTGTCGTCATCACGGGCAAACAGCCCGTAACAGCCGAACAGCAACACCTCGCTTCCGCTGAAATACCCGATACATCCGGCATCCTTGTTCCCGTGCAGGAAAAGGTCGTCACCTTTCCGGAGCGGGATATTGATTTCGGTATAACTCATTTCTCCGGCGAACAGCGTGGCCTTGTATCCCTTGAATCCGTCCGTCACATGGTTGGATTTACGGATTGTCAGCGTGGAGCCGCCTTCCTTGTTCATTCAGTGACCGCAGATGCGGTCATTTTCCAGTTCCTTCTTCATTTCCCCGATCAGGTTCAGCAAATCCAGATTGGTCAGGGTCGCATCTCCGAGTGCTTCCCTGCATTGGCTTAATAAATCTTTCTTACTCATTGTCTTCTATAGATTAATATGGTTACTTGTTTTCCTGCCGTTTGCTTTCGGCAAGTTGTTTGATAGCCAGTTCGATGTTTCCGCCCAGCTTTTCCGTAAGGCGGGTAAGTTCCAGTTTCTCAGTCTCTTCGGTGGTGTAGCAAAGGTACTCTTCAGCCGAAACTTCTGTTGCATATACCGCACTTTGCGTACCGCCAAGCCCTATCCAGACCTCTTTATAAAGGCGGTTCGCTGCATTGGCAAGATTGATGGAAAGTATCTGGCTGCGTTCCTTGTCCGTCAGGCCGAGCAGGTTCTGTATTTGGTCGAACTTGTTTTGATACTTCCGCTGGTCGAGCAGTATTTTGCAGTCACTGTTGTTGATAATCGTCTCTTTCACAACGGGGGAAGAGATAATATCATCCACTTCCTGCGTCACTACAACCGCCTCTCCGTAAAACTTTCTGACTGTTTTAAAAAGATAACGGATGTAGTTTGCCATACCTTCCTTGGCGATTGCCTTCCAAGCTTCCTCAATCAGTATCATCTTGCGGATACCTTGCAAACGTCTCATTTTATTTATAAACGTCTCCATGATAATGATGGTGACAACCGGAAAGAGGATTGGATTATCCTTCACAACATCCAACTCAAATACAATAAACCGTTTGTTCAGTAAATCCAGTTCCTTGTCCGAGTTCAGCAGATACCCGTATTCACCGTTCTTATAATAAGGTTCCAGCACGTTCAGAAAACCGTCCACATCAAAGTCCTTCTCCCGCACGTTCTTGTCCGCCAGCACTTTGCGGTAGTCCTTCCTTACAAAGTCATAGAACGAGTTGAAGTTCGGCTTTATCTTCCGGTTCTTCTTTATCTTTTCGATATACAGGCTGACTGCATTCGAGAGCGCCACCTCTTCCGAACGTCGGGGCGGTTCGTCCTCCCTTTTCCAAAGGGTGAGTATCAGTGTCTTGATGCTGTCCCGCTTTTCGATGTCATACTGGTAATCCTCCGTGAAAAACGGATTGAAAGAAATCGGATCATTTTCTTTGTATGTAAAATAAATCCCGTCATCCCCTCCGGTCTTCTGATGTATCAGGTCACAGAGTCCCTTATATGAATTTCCGGTGTCCACCAGCAGGATATGCGTCCCTTGTTCCCAGTACTGTCTCACAAGATGGTTGGTAAAGAAACTCTTCCCGCTGCCGCTGGGGCCGAGTATGAACTTGTTTCTGTTGGTCACCACCCCTTTTTTCATGGGTAAATCCGATATGTCGAGGAAGACGGGCTTTCCCGTCAGCCTGTCCACCATGCGGATGCCGAAGGGAGAGAGCGAGTTCCGGTAACAGGTTTCAGCCGTGAAGAAACAGAGCGCCTGCCCGGTAAACGTGTAGAACGTCTCTTCGGCCGGAAAGTCCGCTTCATTTCCCGGTATGCCTGCCCAATAGAGAGCCGGAAGGTCGGTCGTGTTATGGTGCGGAGTACATTCCATCAATGCCAGTGCGCTTCCCACGTCATTCTTCACCCTGCGGAGTTCGTCCCCGTTTTCCGCCCATGCGACGATGTTGCAATGGCAGCGCACGGATTGCAGTCCGTTGCTGTGCGCCTCATTCAGATATTCGTCCAGCCACTCCTTGTTGATCTGGTTGCTGCGGCTGTACCGGGAAAGCGACTGCATGTTCTTCGCCATCTTCTCGAAACGGGAAAGGTTTTCGTTACTGTCGTCTATAAATATCCACTGGTTGTAGATATGGTCGCAGGACAGCATCACGCCCACAGGGGCGGCATAGCTAAGACGGCAGTCCGAGCGATCTGTCGAGAGGCGTTCGTACCGACCGTCCGTCCTTACCTTTCCCGGCAGGTCGTCGAGGTCGGAGAGCGTATGCAGGCAAAGCCGCTTGTCACCGATACGCATCTCGTCAGGGTTCAGTTGCATATCCTGCAACATGGTAGTTCCGTCAGCCGAGAGCGTGAGGTATCTCTCGATAATGCCCGGTTCGTTTTCCGTTCCCGTAATCTCTTCCGTGGTGAGCCGTTCCAGCCTGACAAGGCCGCTGTCATTAACGATACTTTCAAACTGTCCCACCGCTTCCATGAAGCGTTCCACCGTTTCCTTGTCCCTGATTTCCTTCGGCACCAGAAAACCACGGCAGAGCGTGTTCCAGTTGCTTTGCTGCCGGGAGCGTTCCCTGGTGGTCTTGGTGAGGAACAGGTAACAGGTGTGGTGCAGGTAGGGACGCTCGTTGAAATGGCGTTCAAAACTGCGGGAGAGGAAGCTGAGGTCATCCTTCCGGCTGTCCGGCTCGTATTTCTCGGTGATGAAAATATCCTGTTTGTGCAGGATTGAATAGTTCGGCAACACCTTGATTGCCTTCGCTCATGTGGCGTGCATCGCCTCATACTCTGCGGAGGATACCGAAAACACTTCCGGCAGTGTGACCCGGAAAGCGACCGTGATGTCGGCGTCCTTGCTGACAATGCAGTCGTGTTCCACCGCCATGATGGGGAACTTGCTTTCCAATGTGGATGCTTTTAATATACTTCTCATAATTTACGATTGTTGTTTGTTAATCAGACGTGTGATACGTTTTCGTGAGAGGATTCTCCGGGGATGCCTCCGGGCCGCGAACAGCTTCATCAGCCCGTGACTTCCGTATTTACGGTTCAGCGTGAAGGTCAGCCATACCAACACCGTAGCCGACGATACCCCGAAATCGATGCAGATCCACTGTCCGATGCCTGCCATATACATGATGACGAACATCACGAACACGGCAAGCAGGCCGGCAGCGAAAATAAACAGGTATTGTGCCCGAAGCCCCTTAAATTCAACCTCACGGCCCACACCTTTATTTATCTCAAAATCAGCCATAAGTTACTGTCTTCAGTATGAATCTTAGAGGAAGAACGACCTCAGAATGGTGGCGGCGACTATCAGAAAGATACAGGCTCCGAACCACGAACTGGCAGTTTTACTCGTGTCGGGGTCGCCCGAACTGAACTTCTGGTAGACTTTGACGCCGCCAACGAGACCGATTACGGCACCGATTGCATAAATCAATTTTGTTCCCGGATCGAAATAACTTGTCACCATCTGGGTGGCCTCCGTAATACCTGCCTGCCCGTTTCCCTGGGCCATTGCCGCACTTGCCGCCGCAACAGCGGCAAGCATCATAATCAATCTTTTCTTTTTCATTTATTTCCGTGATTTTTTAGGTGATTAAAAAAGCCACGGACTGCCCCCTTTCACTATCCCCATAAGGCAGCCGTGGCCGTTTATGGTTTACTGATTCAGGGGGTAAGTTCCGGCCGGAAATCAGCCGGAGTCATAATATGCTATTTGCATTGTCACTTGATTTGGTGGTGAAACATTCTTGTTAATTCTCTCTTGAAAGCAGGATGTGAATCATCCCGAATCGTAATAACCGTTTGTTCTCATTGTCTCTATTGTGTCTTGTCTTTATCAGGTTATTTCAGATATTCTCCGCACTTGAAACCCTTGCGGGGTGTATAGTCTTCAAAGGAGGTAGACTTGAATAGCCACATCCGGTTCGCCCATCGGGCAAGGTCACGCTCGTATTGCGTAGGCGTCCGCTTGTTTGCATAATCCCGGAAAGGGATAACAAAGGGAGTAATCCCCAGTTCCCTCAGTACGTTCAACCTGAACAAATCCTGCTCAACGGTCGAATTGAATCCTATCAGCACGTAGCAGGTTATCTTGTAAGGTTTCACATGCCTGACCATCTCTTTCAGGCGGTCGGTCAGATCCAGCCGGGGCAAATCCCACGCAATATGGATGTTCTGCTTCATCTTCATCCGGTTTAGATGCCAGGCCTGTTCCTCATTCATAATCCTCACATCCACACCGTGCAGTTTAACGGGTTGCCGGGCCTTCATCAAATAATCTACCGCCGATCTTCACTGCGGATTGGCAAAGAAATTGTTATCCAGCACCTCAATCCATTTCCCTTTCGGGTTCAGCTCCACCGGCTCCACGGCCTGAATGTATCCTTCCTTCTCACGGACGAGACAGAAGGGGCATTTACGGATGCAGCCCCTTGAAAAGAACTGAAGGGAAAAAGGATATTGGGGGTAAATGGAATAATCCATCATCCGGCTGTTTTCCACAGCTTCGGGAAGCCTGCCGGCAATATCATATCCCGTTCCGCCCTTTATGATTTCCTTCGCATCCAGCAGATTGTAATCATAGTCAGAACTAAAAGTGAACACTTTGCTTGCCAGCACCTTATCATACCGTCCCGTCGGTTCTGCCCATTCCACCCGATGCCCTTTTGCCTTGTAATAAGCTGAAAGGCGCATCAGCGCAAAATTGGGGAAGTTATGTCCGTCCACATCTACCAGTCCTATATTCATACGGATAAAATTTAATGGTGAATAGTTCTTGTTGCCTTACCGGGTGAATGCCGCAGGCGGTCTGTCATCCCGAATCGTAATAGCCTTTTGTCATAGCCATTCTGTTTTATAAGTAAGTTACCAAAGGTATTGTCTCTTCTTGATTGGAGTGTTCCCTTACCAGGCGGGAACATCCATTTATCAACCCGAATCGAAATAAGTCATATACATGGTTTTGTTGGTTTATTCAGTCATTAATACCATAGCGAATTTCTCTCTTTAAGGTGATACGGGCTGTCAACCCGTATCAAAATAACCTCTTGTCATTGTTACCTCCTTTTTTAATTGGTTAATCTCTGTCCGGAGCAGCCCCGCCCATTTGCTCGGCTTCATCCAGAAATTTGCTGATACGGCTGTCGCTGCCATTGATACTTTCCAGTATCGAGCGTTCAATCTGCGTATCTTTGATATGGTGGATCGCCCTTAAAAGGGACAATCGTTTGTCTGTCGGAATATCCTTGCCGTTGCAGAGGTCGATAATCAGGTCAATCTCTTCCGGCCCTATGCCGGTTGCCTCGCCCGAATACTCTTCGCGGATACAGTTCAAATCATCCAGTTCCTCGTTCAACTCATCCGTATCCACTTCGTCACCGTTTCCTCCCTGTCCGCTATCGCCATCCGGCTTGCCGGAACTCTCATCCGAAGAAGCCCTCCACTCTTCCACGCGCTTGTCCCGGAACAGTTCCGGAATGCGCTCCGGCGGCACTTGTGCTACCTTTTGTGGCGCTGTATCTTCGTTTCTGCCAGCAAAAGTAGAGGCATTTTCTTTACCTGCAATAGTTCCGGAACCGGTGACGTTTATTGGCGGCCGTTGACGTATCCCGTAGCTTTTTGTAACGACAAGACTGTCCGTTTCAGAGCGTTTTTGGGGAGGTTTTTCCATGTTCCTGCCCTCTGCCTTTTCCTTGACTTCAGCCTTTTCTTTGTCCTTCACTTCCGTTTTTGCGGTCGTGACATTCCTCTTTTCAGACTCCGGCGCTACCAGAACGTCTTTCTTTTCCGCTTTCCCTTTCGAGCGCCTGCGCCCTTTTTTCTGTTCCTCTTTCACCGGATCGAACCATCCGGCAACGCCCCGCAGAGCTTTTGCCATGCGGCGGCGTGCCTTTCCGAAACATATTTCGCCAAGCTGTCCCTTGAACAGGAACTTATCCATGAACAGATAGGCGAACAATAGCCAGAACAGAGCGATTCCGGCTTCATAGTAACCTGATTGTATATTCATACCCTAAAATATTTTGTTATAACTCTTTTGTAAATAGGTCTTCACCTCATCCGCATGTTTCTCGAAATGCTCCTTCAATACATTGTCTATGTAGTTTCCTACCGTCAACTGCCGTTTTCCGGCAATGCCCACGATGACTGATATTTTCTGGTGCAGTTCCTTGTCTATATATACCCCCTGTCTGCCTTCACATTTATAAGGGGTGAGGAATCTGCGTATAAAGTCAGCCAGAGCCGTGCGAATCGTTTTCGGTGACGTTTTTTCCGTAACCACTTCCGAACGGTCGGCACCACCTGCATCGGAAACATCCCTGACGGTTTCATTTGCAGTGCCATCCGCTTTTCCTTTCTCATCGGATAAAGCGGTTTCTCTATTTTCGCCATTACCTCCGCCGGTTGAAGGTACAGATGATAAAGGAGGCTCCGAAGGAACCCCTGCCATCAGGCTGCGCAGGTACGCTTCATCCACCGGATTTTGTCCGCTTGTTTTCTTTGCCATGACTATTCGGTTTTAAGTACAGATATGATTTCATCCATAAACGTATCGAAGCCGCACTCTTTGGTGAATGCCGCATCGGGAGAGAACAGCGTACTCCGGTAAACGGGGCCGCCCATAGCGGACAAGTCCTTGGTAAAGTTACTGCGCACGGGAATACGTGTTTTGAGACAATCCAGCCCTAACAGGGAAAAACCTTGCTGATACACATCATACAATGTCGTGCGTTCCCTGCGGTCAACCATGTTCCAGAATAGATGAAGACCTTTCAGTGCGGACACGCCGGTCTTTATCAGCCGGTCATTAATGGTGGTGGCAAAGTTCAGCGTGCTTTCCAGCACAAGACGGTCTGCCTTTATCGGCACGAACAGATAATCGAGCGCACTAATTGCAGCGATAACCCCGTCGCTACCCATAGTTCCGGGCAGGTCGAACAGTACCATGTCATAATGTATGTCCGATTTCCCTTCAAATCTCCTTCAGTCAGTCATACAATCCGGCGGGGTACTTCCAATGACCGGATAAGCCTTTTTCTTCAACCGCCCGGTCTGCTCCACCAAGAGGTTCTGATAAACGGGTGTGGTCTTCACCACTTCCATATCCCGCTTTTTCTGTTTCATAATAGAATGTTGCGGATAGTCGCAATCCACTACCGCTACGCTGAGACCTTTTACATAATGCAGTCATGATGCCGCATAAATCGTAAACGTCGATTTACCTACGCCCCCTTTCTGGGAAGCGAACGAAATGAATACCGTTTCCTTTCTTTTTTCCATCGTTGCCTAATTTAAGTGAATAATTTTATTTATAATTCAGCAGATAGACATCTATCCACTTATCCGTTCAGTCATTTCACTATCCGTTTAGCTTTATACTTACATAGCTATGCAATTATATAGCTATTTATCTATTCAGCTATGTAGCTACATAGCTATCTGGCTGTCTATCTAAGTATTTAGCTAATAGTATATTTACCTCTCCATTTATCCGAATATACACTTGCCTGTCTATACATCTTTGTATATAGTTGTGCAAGTAAATAGATAGCCTTATGAATGCTTATCTGAAAACTTGCTTAATTAAATGCCTGTTTAGTCAGAAAGCTATTCGGATAGTTATCCTGATAACTACCTTTTTATCTATCCAAATAAGTAACTGAATAGCTATCCGGCTGCAAATAAACCTCAAAAAGAGCATCCGTGACATAACCGTGGTTTCAAAGTCATTTATTGGCAGCTGTTGGCGTAACGCCTGATAATACCCATACCGAAAAAACTATCTACCTTTGTCGCCGGGAGAGCGCAGCCCGTTCTCGAAAAGAGAACGTTAAACAAATCCTTTAGACCTTTAATCCGGCACAGCCGGATTTTAATATGCGTCAGCATATAGCGAGGTGTACTTTCAGCGGTTGAAAATATTTCTACCCGCTGAAAGTCTCGCCCCGAAAGGCTTTTCAGGGATGTCAGTTCTCCTAAGTCGAACTTCCTAAATTATTCATGTTATGAAAGATGAAACAAGAATCCGTAGTGCCGCAGGGCGCAAGGTGCTGGCAGACCCGCGCACACACCGCTATTACCTCTGTCTCAATGACAGTGAGAACGAGAAGTTTCTCACGATGTTTGAACAATCCGGCATGAAGAACAAGGCCGAATTTATCTTTGCCCGCATCTTCGGCTGAGAGTTCAAGGTAGTGAAGATTGATAAGGAAGCGCAGGAGTATTACGCCCAGCTAACCGCTTTCTATCAACAGTTCCGCCGTATTGGAAACAACTACAACCAATGTGTAAAGACCATCCATACCATTTACGGGGAAAAGAAATCGTTTGCTTTCCTTTATAAACTGGCCGAAGAAACCCGCAAGCTGGAGGAACTCTGCAAACAGATTATCGAACTGACAAAGCGGTTCGAGAAGGAGTATCTCACTAAAAAGGAATAACATCATGGTGCCGAATATTACATCAGGTAGTTCATTCTATGGAGTGATTGCCTATAATAAGATAAAGGTGGATGACGGTACGGCAAAGGTATTGTGACATCCCAAAATTGCGGCGGACACTTCGGGGAATGTTCCGATTGAAAACTGTATGCAGGCTTTTGAACCTTATATCGCACTTAATTCACACGTTAGGAAACCGGTTATCCATATCTCATTGAATCCTTCCCCGAAAGACATACTTTCGGAAGAACAGATGACCCTTTTGGCTCAGGAGTTTATGGAAAAGTTCGGTTACGGGAACCAGCCTTATATTGTCTGGCTGCACGAAGACATCGATCGCAAGCACATGCACATCGTTTCGGTACGCATCAACGAGAAAGGAGAAAAGATAGACCACAACCGGGAAGCCATCCGGGCACAGAACATCTGTCGGGAAATGGAAGTGAAGTATGGGCTTCATCCCACACTCGGAGAACATAGCGAGCGGGAATTGGTAAACCTGCAAAAAGTGGATTATCCGAAAGGCAACGTGAAAGCGCAGGTGAAGCATACCGCCCGTACATTACTGGAATGCTACAACTGCCATTCGCTTGCGGAATATAACACCCTTCTGAACCTGTATAACGTAACCGTTTATGAAGTCAGGGGAAGTGTTAATGGGAAGGAATACCACGGCATCATGTACGGAGCTTTGGATGATAACGGACAGCAGGTAGGCACACCTTTCAAATCCAGTAAGTTCGGCAAGGCGTTCGGTTATGAAGCACTGCAAAAGAAATTTGCCGCTTCCACTGAAAAGGTGAAGCAGGACAACCTCGCAGAAAGGACAAGGCAGGAAATCATCAAAGCCATGCAGGACATAGGCACGAAAGAGGATTTTGCCCGCAGGCTGAAAGAGGCGGATATAGAAGTAGTTTACCGTATCAATCCCGAAGGACGTCTGTACGGTATCACTTTTATAGACCATACCTGCCGGACTGTATTCAACGGTTCACGCCTGGGTAAAGCCTTTTCTGCCAATGTGTTCAATGAATTATTCAACAACCCCAATGCAGACCATGAACGGTTGATACCGCCAACCCAGCCGGAAACGCCCCGGCAGGATAGAGATACGGAACGGGAAGAAAGACAAGAGAGGGAAGAACGGCAGGAACAACAACACCGCCGGCAACCGGAAACTTCCGAAAGTCTGATTGACACATCCGCACTGGGAGCCGTCGATATATTCTCCATGCTTATGGAAGACGACCATACTCACGAGTATATCGACCCGTCTTTCCGCTATGGACGCAAGAAAAAGAAGAAAAAGCGCAGGCGCAGGTTATAATGTAATAATGTATAGAACAGAAGTCTAATTTTAAATTTACGATTATGCAGAATGAAGATGATTTAAGAGGTCTGGCAAAGGTTACGGACTTTATGCGGGCCATCAGTTTTTTATTTATGGCAATACACATCTATTGGTTTTGTTACGGCTGGCTCCATGAAATGGGCTGAACGCTCGGTATAGTGGACCGGATACTTTCCAATTTCCAACGCACGACCGGGCTGTTCTCGTCCCTATTGTATACAAAGCTGTTTTGTGTTCTCTTTCTCGGTCTGTCCTGTATGGGCAATAAAGGAGTAAAGAAACATGAAATCACATGAAGGCAGATTATTATTGCGGCCATAGCGGGCGCAATACTCTTTTTCTTTAATTGGTGGTTGCTTTCCATCAATGCTTCATCGGGTGTTTGTGCGGTACTATATACCACGACTTTAACCGGAGGTTTCTTTTCTTTGTTGGCATCCGGCTTATGGATAAGCCGCTTGCTTAAAGGTAATCTGTTGGAGGATGTTTTCAACCGTGAGAACGAATCGTTCATGCAGGAAACCAAGTTAATGGAAAACGAGTATTCCGTTAATCTGCCGACCAAGTTCTGGTATAGGGGCAAGGAATGGAAAGGCTGGATAAACGTAGTGAATCCTTTTAGGGCCAGTATGATTTTAGGTACACCGGGTAGCGGCAAGTCCTATGCCGTAGTAAACAATTATATAAAGCAGGCAATCGAGAAGTCCTATGCACTTTATATATATGATTTTAAGTTTGACGACCTATCGGTTATCGCTTACAATCATCTGATCAAGTATCGGCACCGCTACAAGATACCGCCCAAGTTCTATGTGATAAACTTCGATAACCCACGCAAGAGCCATCGTTGTAATCCGCTGGCTCCGGAACTGATGACGGATATTTCGGACGCTTACGAATCAAGTTATACTATCATGCTTAATTTGAATAAAAGTTGGGTGCAAAAGCAGGGGGACTTTTTTGTAGAATCTCCGATTGTATTGTTTACGGCCATAATCTGGTTCTTGAAAATCTATGAAGGCGGCAAGTTTTGCACGTTCCCTCATGCCATCGAACTGCTTAATAAAAGGTATGAAGACGTTTTTACTATCCTAACAAGTTATCCCGATTTGGAAAACTATCTTAGTCCGTTTATAGACGCATGGAAAGGAGGGGCGAGCGAGCAGCTCCAGGGCCAGATTGCAAGTGCTAAAATCCCACTGTCCAGACTAATAAGTCCGCAACTTTATTGGGTGATGTCCGGCAGTGATTTTACGCTGGATATTAATAATCCAAAAGAGCCGAAAGTATTATGTGTGGGTAACAATCCTGACAGAATTTCCATTTATGGTGCGGCATTGGGACTCTATAATTCAAGAATCGTCAAGTTGATAAACAAGAAGAAACAATTGAAAAGTTGTGTGATTATTGACGAGCTACCAACTATCTTCTTTAAAGGTCTGGATAATCTTATTGCCACGGCACGAAGCAACAAGGTCGCAGTCGTGTTAGGTTTTCAGGATTTCAGCCAGTTAAAGCGTGACTACGGAGACAAAGAGGCCGCTGTAATCATGTCAACTGTCGGCAATGTATTCAGCGGTCAAGTAGTAGGCGAAACGGCTAAAACATTATCGGAACGGTTCGGGAAAATCCTGCAAAAACGAGAATCCATGAGCATCAATCGCAATGATACATCCACTTCTATCAATACCCAACTGGACAGTCTTATACCTGCCAGCAAAATAAGTACGTTATCGCAAGGTATGTTTGTTGGAGCCGTAGCTGACAATTTTGGTGAAACGATAGACCAGAAAATCTTCCATGCACAGATTGTTGTGGATAATGAAGCTGTGCAAAAGGAAACGGCAGCCTATCAACCTATTCCCGAAATCAGCAGCTTTCTGGACGAGGACGGCAATGATACAATGGAACAGCAGATACAAGCGAACTACCGACAAATCAAACAGGATATTGTCGAACTGGTAGAGAACGAACTGATCCGTATTGAGAATGACCCGGCACTCAAACATTTATTGGGAGGTAATGAAGGAGAACAGGCTTAATCCTGAAACGGCGTTCTAACAAGATGTTTCCCACAGCACATTACGGCAATCCCGGAAGCTACGCAGGCTTTACTTCCGCAGATTGCCGTAAAGAGCCGTTTTTCAGGAAAGGACAAAAGCATGGCAGGCGCCCGGACAAGTCCGACCGGCCTGCCATGCTCTTGCCTATTCGATATATTTCAAAAAAAATATCTGAAAGTACAGAATGAGGAATATTACAAGTAAGACTGATACATTGAATCTGAAGTAAAGCTATCGAAAGACCATTCCAGAAAAGAAATATAATCATATATATGCAGAGAATAAATTAGTTTTCATACCTTTGTAAAATAAACTATTGTAATGCATATAATATCAATTTATGGCACGTGCTGACCTTATAATAGAACTCGTAAAGAGTGTTGTCTCTGGCGATAAAAAAATGTTTCGCCGGGTGACGGAGTCTATTATTGCAGAAGAGCGTAATAAACAACATATCGTATTGGCCAATAGGCTAGAACAAGAACTGAATGCTTTAGTAGAACAAAATGCACTTAATATACCACCGAATAAAGAAAATGTAACAACATCATTAAATGAAATTGAAAACTATCTTGTTGAACTTAAACCTTCCAAACGAATTGAGGAGCTTATATTACCAATTCATATTGTGAAATTATGCAAGGAACTTGTAGAAGAACATTATCGTTCCGACTTACTGCGTTCTTATGGCTTGGAACCTCGTAACCGTATATTATTAACAGGTGCTCCTGGTACTGGTAAAACATCATTGGCAGAAGTGATTGCTACAGAATTGATGCTTCCTATCTATGTTATTAGATATGATTCGTTAGTAGGTTCTTATCTAGGAGAAACAGCATTACGTATGCGCCGATTATTTGACTTTATACGTTCACGCAAATGCATTGTTTTTTTTGATGAGTTTGATACTATTGGGAAAGAGCGTAGTGATATGCATGAAACTGGTGAAATAAAGCGTGTAGTCAGTTCACTTTTATTACAAATAGATGCTCTTCCAAGTTATAATATTATTATATGTGCTACTAACCATCCAGAACTACTTGATAGGGCTATGTGGCGTCGTTTTCAGATTAAGCTAGAAATGCCTATACCCACACGAGATAATATTTGTCGTTGGGTAAAGCTTTTTGAAAAACAATATGCAATATCTTTTGGACTAGCCGCTGAAACTATAGCAAAACGATTATTGGGTTATAGCTATGCTGAAATAGAAGAATTTGGACTTTCGGTAATGCGACGCTATATTCTTTCAATTCCTCAATCAAATATTCGCAATATTTCACTTGAAGTACTAAAAGATTTTCCAACTCATAAATAAAAAGGGACTTATGGATATACTGACATTTACTCCCCGCCAACCTCGACCTAAACCTACGAGGTCATTTCCGCAAAATATGCGCAAACCAACGATAGAACATCAGAAATCTCGTTTAGCTCCTAGATTTGAAGCTTTGCAAAACGCATTTCAAACACAAAACATAGGAGTTCAGATGAATGTAGATGGTATTGATCCAGAATCAGTGCTTGTGTTTGAAGTGGCAGGAAGTGTAGATTCATTTATTAAGGCTGCAAAAAAAATAGAAGGCTTTGAATGGATTGGGGAGTTAGATGGTGAAGATAAAGAACCTGATGAAGATTTTGCAAATTTAGATTCCAAAGGCCAAGACAAAAAATATAATGAAAAATTTTATTTTGTGATGTCTAACCAGCGTGCTTTACAACAATTATTGTCACTTTGGCAAATCTATTGTGACAAAGGTCAATTTGATTTTGGGCTTGCCCCCTTTCGCACGCTTTTTGAACAATTAAAAGATGTCAGATTATGGAATGAAATAGACCGTTTAGATGAATACGGAGTAAGAGATAAACTTGAGGAGTTAGCCATAAAAGAAACTTCAGCGGTCAAAGTACAGATAGAACTTTGGTTTTCTTCATCTAGTGAAAAACGTTCAGCAAGAGAATTACAGATCCGTATTTTGACAGAACAAGCAGGTGGCCGTATAATTAGTACGTATCAAAATGTAGATATTCAATTTCATGCTATAATAATAGAATGCAGTGCAGCTACAGTTAAACAAATGCTTGAAGGCTCAGCTCCGCTTATAAAGGCAAATGAAGTGCAGTGGATAAGACCTACTGGACAAGTCATTGACAAGGTTATTTCAGATGAAAACGCAGAAATAGAGAGAATATTTGATTATGATACAAATTTAATAGAGACAAGTCCTTTAGTGGCATTATTGGATGGTATGCCACTGGAGAATCATACAATGTTACGCGATCGATTAATAGTTGATGATCCAGATGGTTGGGAAGAAAATTATCTTGCAGCTGATCGCAAACATGGAACAGCTATGGCCTCATTACTAATTCATGGTGACGCTAATGCTCCATGGTCTCCTCTTACCAGCCGTCTTTATGTCCGACCAATATTTCGCACTAATATAGAGCATGAAGAATGTGTGCCCGATGATGTTATATTTGTAGATTTACTGCACAGGGCAGTAAAACGCATCATGGAAGAGGATGTTTCCAAGACAGTCAAAATTATTAATCTTTCAGTAGGTGATTCATCTCGTCTATTTTTACATTCAATGAGTCCTGAGGCTCGTATGCTCGATTGGCTAAGTTTTCATTATAAAGTACTTTTTATTGTAAGTGCAGGAAATCACCCTTCATTCTTATACCTCAATGGTACTTATGGAAGTTTTAAAGAAAAAGCACAAAAAGAACAAATGTCTATAATCTATAAACATCTTCAAGCTGATAAGAGGAATAGAACATTGCTTGCGCCTGCTGAAAGTGTAAATTGTTTAACAGTGGGAGCATTACATGCTGATATGTCTAATCCTTGTGTAATGGATGGGCGTATTAATCCTATTCCTTCATTAATGCCTGCTACGTATACTGCTATTGGAGGTGGATATGACAGAAGTATCAAACCTGACTTAGTGTATAGAGGAGGAAAACTTTTATATAATGAAATATATGCGGACTCAATGGATGCTACACTTCGTATTTCCAAAATTTCTTCTAGAGCTCCTGGACAAATGGTAGCTTATCCTCCTAATCCTACAAGTATAGCATATTTAAAAGGTACAAGTAATGCCACAGCCCTTGTCAGTCATTTAGGGGCATATCTTGTCAATATAATCCGCGAAATACCTCTTCTAGAACTTCCAGATAATCTTATGGCCATTGCCGTTAAAGGTATGTTGGTGCATGGATGTAGTTGGGGAGAGATCGGTGAAAAATTGAATGAATGCCTTGGAACAAATGGCAGGATGAAGAAACGGTCTATATCTAATTGGATTGGATATGGAATGCCTGACATAGAACGGGTAAAAGAGTGTACACAGCAAAGAGTAACTCTAATAGGACATGGAACTATAAGACAGAATCAAGAAGTTGTGTTTGACTATCCATTGCCACAGTGTTTACAATCCAAAACCTGTAAAAAACGTCTCACAATTACTTTGTCTTGGTTCACTCCAATTAATCCTAGTAATAAAATATATAGGAAAGCACGTTTATCCTTCTCACCGAAAGGTAATGAAATTACAGATCAACGTCAAGAAGCTGATAATAATGCAGTGAAACACGGAACCATACAACATGAGATTTTTGAAGGTAAAAAAGCCATCCCTTATTTAGAGGGTAAAAATATAGAGATCGTTGTTTCATGTGGAAAAGAAGAAAGCATGTCAGAGAATATTCCCTATGTACTTATAGCGACTCTTGAGGTTGCACCGGAAGAAAATCTTCCATTGTATAATCAAATTAAGGATAGAATTGAAATTCAAACACATATTCGTGTATAACTTAATAATAAGCATATAGATATATAGAATCTTATAATCCTATATAACAGACAAAGAGAGTGATAATCTGATCACTCTCTTTTTATATCCCTATCTCGCCATTTCCCGCCAATCTCCGCCATCCATTCACACTAGTTCCTCAAACATATCATCCTATCATATAATGTTCTACATTCGCACCGACGGGCTAAAGTCTACCCGGTAGTAATCATTATTGTATCACTAAATTTTTGATTTTATGGCTAAGAAAAAGCAAGAACAACAAGAACAACGTCAGGACGAACATGTAATGGCCATCCTCGACAAACGAACGAACAAGACCGCCGTGGTTTCCAAAATGAACGAACAGGACGGTAGTCTCGAAATCGTACCACCCGACAAGAAGAACAGTAACAGCTTCCTGAAATTGGACCGTACCTCACCGCTGGAACTCTTCTTCAGGAATTTCAAGAACCAGTACGACAATCCCACGAGTTTCAGTTTTTTCCTTGTTCCTCTCGTCCTTTTGGAAAAGACACTGAATGCCGTAGTCCAGATCCGAAAAGGCGAAGACCCCGGAGTGGAAGGTAAAAAATTGGTAGAGAACAGCGAGCTTAACGATGAGGGACGTATCGCCAAACTTGCCCGAAGGTATAAGTTCGACGAACACCAGCTTCCGTGGAAAGAACTCGGCGCACTTGGAATTGACAAGCAACTTTTGTTCGACAACCATTGCATGGGCGAAATGCTTAAAGGAAGAATCACCTCAAAGGCTTTTCCAATCAGCAAGGAAGTGAACGGTGAAAAGAAGGATATGGGAGAAGCCTGCTTTCTTTGTGTCAAGGGCGAGGACGGTAAGGTACAACTCAAAACCCTGAGCAGGCTTGACAAACCGCAGTACGATTTGCCTACTTATAAGGGAGTATTCACGGATGAGGAAAAGCAGTCGCTTAAAGACACCGGAACCCTGGGAGCCGTCAAGGAAATGAAAGATATTCATACCGGAGCAGTATGCAAATGTTATGTGGCTTTCCATGAACCGAGCAACCGCATCATTACCATGCCGGTGGATGCCATCAAGATACCGGATTATATTTACGGGAAAAGACTGGACGACAAACAGAAGCAAATCCTCGCCTCAGGCGGACAGCTTCCCCTCAACGACATACAGCGTAAAAACGATACGCTGCTTTCCGGCGTTGCCTTCGTCGATCCAAGAATAATGGACATCGCATTCAAACAGTCCGGGGAACAATTGAAAGTGAGCGACACCATAATGGGCGCCAGAATCACCCCCGAACAGAAAAAGATGCTTCAGAACCATGAAATGGTATTTATTGAGAATATGCGCTACAAAGGCAGGGTATTTTCCGATGATGTGCGTTTCAGCAACAAGAGCAACCAATTGCTGATAGGACGCAATGCCCGGGAATACAAACCGACCGTTGACAATAAGAACGACAAGAAAAAGGAAGTGAAACAGCAGGCACCCCGCCATGTGGCATCCGTAAAGGCCCAGTCCAAGAAGAGCCTCTCGGTTATGTAACAGAGAGATTATTCATGTTTTTGGCAGTTATATACCCGGTTTTCTTTTATGTCAGCCGGGTATATGCTTAAATATCCCATTAACATTTTAAAGCGATGACAGATGATGATACAAGATAAAAATACCGCAACCGGAGAATTGTCTTATTTTGAGACGACTCTCCTTCTTTATTTAAAGGAAAGCCATCCGCATATTGCCCGAAACAGGGAACTTGTCTGCTCACGGGCTGATGAAGCGGCAGGCGCTTATGAACGTGCCATACGTGACGGATTATACCCCGCGCAGGCACTGCAACTGGCTGAGGCCGTTCTCTATCAGGACTTGCGCTTCTCCAAATTTGATACGGTGTTCGAGGTCGTGTCGGAATGGTTTCCCGAAATCCGACCGGGAAGACGGACGGATTTCTGCCTGAAAATACTATTGCTCACAGAAGCCGTATTCAGTAAATATCCCATAGACGACCGGTTTGAAACATCCCCTTCCTATCGTACCCTAACCATTGAACTTACAGGTTTCATACAATCTTATATAGAAGAATATGGCATATAACAAACGACAACATCTGGCGGACAATATCGCCGCACTTGAATGGATATTCATGCGTCCCGAAGCCTGTCTCACGGAAGAAGGGCGCAAAGTCTTGAACGGCTACTCCGGTTTTGGCGGACTGAAATGTATCCTGAATCCGGCGGAGAAAGACACCGACATTGAAAGATGAAGGACAGACAGGGAACTGTTTCCCCAAGTCCGGTTACTGCATGAACTGTTGCGCGAGTATTCCAAAGACGAGAAAGAATACAAGGCATATATCCAAAGCCTGAAAAACTCCGTACTCACAGCCTTTTATACACCGGAAGTGGTCGCTGCGGCCATACAGGAGCCGTTGCAGTCTGCGGGAATCCTTCCGGAACGTTTTCTTGACCCTTCTGCCGGAACGGGCATGTTTATCAGGGGGTTAAAAGATATTCCCGAAGTCCATTGTTTCGAGAAGGACAGGCTCACGGGAAAGATACTCTCATCCCTTTATCCCGAAAGCAGAGTAACCATAGACGGTTTCCAGTCCATACAACCTTTTTATAACAACTACTTCGATGTTGTTTCTTCCAATATCCCGTTTGGAAATACCAGAGTGTATGACCGGGATTTTGACCGGAGCGAAGATGCCGTGCGCAAATCCTCACTTGGCGCCGTACACAACTACTTCTTTCTAAAAGGCATGGATATGCTGCGGGAAGGCGGGATACTGGCCTATATCACGACTTCGGGTGTCATGGACTCACCAGGGAACCGTCCTATAAGGGAATGGCTGATGAATCATGCCGACCTTGTGTCCGCCATCCGCCTGCCGGAGAATCTCTTTATTGATGCCGGTACACAAGTGGGCACCGACCTGATCGTATTGCAGAAGAATACCCGGAAATCGGAACTGGCCGAAAGAGAACTGAACTTCATCGAAACCCATCTTATATCCGGTAACATCCCTATCAACAACAGTTACTCCGGTTTAGACCATATCATCTATACATCCCTATTGGTGGGCAAAAACATGTACGGACAGCCTGCCATGAATTTCACTCATGAAGGTGGAATTGAGGCTATTTCCAAGCATCTTAAAAAACTATTGACACAAGATGCAGGGAATTATCTCGACCGGAAACTCTATGAAGACAATCTACCCCGACCTGCCGTTTCTTCCGCTCTCAAAACCGAACATGAGTCACCGCCGGAAACAGTGGAAATGGAACAGAGGGAAGAAATACAAGAAGAAAGCCCCCTTTCTCCCAAACCCTATGAACCCATGCTCAACCTGTTTGCCGCCTATGCCGATGAAGAGGAAACAGAGGTACAAGTAGTAGAGACCAGACCCTCGACAAGCCGGACATCCTCGTCGCCCCGCAAGAAAAAAGAGAATGAACCTAAAATATTCAATCTTTTCTCGCAGGAGAACATGTATGACGAAGCCGCCGTGCAGGAAGGCATGACGGAAGAACGGGCGGAAGCGGAAGCAAAGTGGCTGGAGCGCAGACAGAAGTTTGAAGAAGAGCGGAAGAAAGAAATGGAACCACGACCGTTTACCGGAGAGATACGTCCCGAATACAAGAACGGCTCCATTGTGAAATCGGGTGAGCAATACGGGTATCTGCGGGGACTTGGAACTCCGGACATACAGTTCCACCCACTCAAACTGACCGTCACCCAGCAATACCGTGCCGCCTACTATATCCCCCTTCGGGAAGCCTACCATAACCTTTATAATGCGGAAGCCGAAACGGAAACGGAACAGCCGGAACTCAGGGAGGAACTGGTCAAACAGTACGACCGTTTTTACCGTATGCTCAGGGAGTTGAATGGCAAGGATAACGCCAAGTTCCTGCTGATGGACGCAGGCGGAAGGGAAATGCTTTCGCTGGAACGTTCCATTAACGGAAAAATAGAGAAAGCGGACATATTCACCGTCCCCGTATCGTTCAATACCAATGAAGTGAAACATGTGGATACCCCGCAGGAAGCACTTGCGGCGGCATTTACCCGTACGTCATTGTTACATCTAACACACCTGTTAGCCTATGCCCTAACACACCTGTTAGCTTCCATAGGGGAGAACATAGAAAGGTATACGACCTGACAAGGTCGGGTTATATTCACCTATACGGAATCCATCGACGAGTTCAGTGTGAACTTCGAGGAAAGCAATGCGAACATCACGGACAAATATTTTGTGAAAGGAGAAAAAAGAGGGTATTACGTAAGCGACCTGCTCAAACACGCGCTGCATAATACGGTGCCCGGCATAACCAAGACGGTGAAAAATCCCCCAGTCACCCGAAATGCAGCAGGAGATATATACGCAGGAAATAAACAGTATCGAAGAGAACCTTGCCGTATTCGAGCGGCAGGGCAATAAAGTGAGCGGCTGGATAAAGAAGGGGCTGGAAAGAAGGAAGGAGAACCTTGAGACCAAACTGGAAAAGCTGGATCAGGAGATAAAGGAACGGACGGATGACGTGACCGATTTCAGGCAAATGGGCATCGACCACCTGTACGTAGATGAATCGCATGCGTTCAAGAACCTTCTCTTCAATACCCGACACGCAAGGGTTTCGGGACTTGGGAACCCGGAAGGAAGCATGAAAGCCATGAACCTGCTTTTCGCCATCCGTACCATACAGGAGCGCACGGGCAGGGATTTGGGTGCCACTTTCTTATCCGGTACGACCATTTCCAACAGCCTGACCGAACTCTATCTCCTTTTCAAATACCTCCGTCCCAAAGAAATGGAACGTCAGGGGATTACATGTTTTGACGGTTGGGCGGCTGTATATGCAAAGAAAAGCACGGACTTCGAGTTTTCCGTAACCAACCAGATCGTACAGAAGGAGCGTTTTCGCTATTTTATTAAAGTCCCGGAACTTGCCAACTTCTATGCGGAGATTACCGATTACAAGACAGCCAAGGACGTGGGAGTTGACAGGCCGGAACTCAATGAGCAGCTTTATCATATACCGCCCACTCCCCAACAGGAGATTTTCATTCAGAAGCTGATGAAGTTCGCCGAAACCGGGGATGCCACCTATATAGACAGGGAGCCTCTGTCCGAAGCGGAGGAAAAAGCGAAAATGCTGATTGCAACCAACTTTTCAAACAAGATGTCGCTTGACATGCGCCTGATAGACCCCGAATACGGTGACAATCCGGGAAACAAGGCATCCCATTGCGCGGCCAAGATTGCGGAATATTACTATAAATATCTTGACCAGAAGGGGACACAATTCATCTTTTCAGACCTTAGTACGTATAAGCCCGACCAGTGGAACATTTACAGCGAGATAAAGCGCAAGCTCGTGGAAGACCATAATATCCCCGAGAGACAGATAAAGTTCATTCAGGAAGCTAACAGTGACAAAGCGCGCAAGGAACTGTTCAGCAACATGAACTCCGGCCGTATCCGTTTCCTCTTCGGCTCCACACAGAAGTTGGGAACGGGTGTCAACGCGCAGGAACGGGCCGTGGCCATCCATCATCTGGACATCCCCTGAAGGCCTTCCGACTTGGAACAGCGCAACGGACGTGCGGTAAGAAAAGGCAATATCATTGCCAAGCAATATGCCGACAACAAGGTGGACTGTTTTATCTATGCGGTGGAGAAGTCACTGGACAGTTACAAGTTCAACCTGCTGCATAACAAACAGGTATTCATCAGCCAGCTTAAAAGCCGCAATCTGGCTACACGTATCATCGACGAGGGGGCGATGGATGAAAGCGGGGGCGTACATTTCAGTGAATACGTGGCCATTCTTTCGGGCAATGACGACCTGTTGGAGAAGACAAAGCTGGAAAAGAAACTGGCAGTCCTTGAAAGCGAAAGGCTGGCATATCACCGCAACAAGGGGAACGCAAAAGGCAAGCTGAATGAAAGAACTTCCGAAATAGAGAAGAACAACGTCTTTATCGGACGCTTCACCCGGGACTGGGAATATCTGAACAATGTGGCTCCCGTGGACGCGGAAACCGGACTTCGGCCCAATCCTTTACGGCTGGACAGTGTAGACTCTGACAATATTGAAATACTCGGCAATCGGCTTGCCGCAATCAATCAGAAAGCCCGGACGGAGGATGATTACATGAAAATCGGCACTCTCTTCGATTTCCGCATCTTGGTGCGTACTGAAAAGACCTACAACGGTGACACGCAAGCCTTGCAGAACAAGTTCATGGTTGAGGGACTGGACGGCATCAAATATACCTATCATAACGGGTATATAGCCAAAGACCCGAAACTGGCCGTAATGTATTTCATCAATGCCCTGGAACGTATTCCCGGCATGATAGAGAAACGGCAGAAAGACAATGCGGAGTTGTCAAAAGACCTTCCGGTCTTGCAGCAGATAGTGGCGGATGCATGGCCGAAGGAAGCGGAACTCAAACAGTTGGGTGAGGAGCTTGCCGCAGTGAACCGGAAAATACAGCTCACCCTTAAACCGGTGGACAAACACGAAAGCGGAGAAGAGAAGAAAACGGAAGTCGAAGAACCGAAACTTGTCAGCGGCAGTGATGTCATACCGGATTCACCCGGTAAGGCAAGGCATGTTCCGTCAATGGAAATCTTAAATCCCGTAAAGGAACTGAAGAAAATATCCTAATGTTTCCCGCGGCACATTGCTGTAACCTGTGGAAGCTACGCAGGCTCCACTTCCGCAGGTTACAGCAAAGAGCCGCTTTTTAAAGGAAAGGACAAAGGCACGGCGGGCACCCGGATAAATCCGACCTTGCCCGCCGTGCCCTTGTCTGTAAAGGGAAGCATTTACATCATTCTTCTTCCTCAAAGGAAAGTTCTTCAACCTGTCTGTTTATGGTCTTCCAATCAATGGCATCCTTCAGATTGATTATATCCACAATCGAATAATGTCTTGTACCGTTTTCCTCTTCCGCGAAACGCAGGCGGCCTCTCAAACGCTGCTTTTCTATTTCAGCGGGATCGAGGTTAATCAACTCGCATACTTCATCTGGCAACATGGACAATGCCACGTCGTTCTCCTGACAGATATGCTGCAACACAGCCAGCATATTCAATGACTTCTTATAACTTCTCACAAGTGCAGCGAAAGAACTGCTTTCAATCTTGACCATCTTTTTCATAACGCTTATTTTTTAGAGTTTTCTGTTTTTTCCAATAATACGGCACGAAGGACATCCGAGCGGCGATAATAGATTTTCCCTTTATCCCGATAAAAAGGAAGCGTACCGTCGTTACGTCTTCTAAGCAGTGTCCTGTCCGACATCTTTGTCAGTAGACGCACGCCTTTCGAGTCCAGTATCTCACTATCCGGTATGTTCTCAACCGAAGGACAAAGTAGCTTCTCGATGTTGTTCACTTTGGCAAGTATGGTGCTGAGCATGTGGGTAACTCCGGCACCGGAAAGAGTTCTTCTATTATTCATAATGACCTTGATTTTATCGTTTATGGTGCAATATTACGAAGTTGTTTTAAGGTCATTGGTTACTCAACCGTTGAGCAACCGTCAAAAAAAGACAGAAAACGCCAAATGAGGACAAAAAAATAGCCGAGGCACTTTCCCCGGCTATTCTATAATGAGCAGACATTCAAAGTAATACTTTAAATGCTTAATATGTTAATAATCAGATTTATACAAAAATAAATAGCAGAATATTTTGCTATATTCCAAATATTGACTACATTTGTATACGAGTTATTTGAGACTATGCAAAGCAGTGTAACCCGAAGCAGGACTTCCGTCTCCAAATCGTTACCTGCATCTTTTAGACTCTCTATATTTCTCTAATCTTTAGAGAGTTACATCAAAATACATTGTTTTTCGGTGATAAACTTTAGTTTCTGCAGTTTGGAACTAAAGTTTCTTCAGCTTACAAATTATTAGATAATTCAGTTTCTTTCGAAGACGTGTCTTTTTCTATAAGGCATAAAATTGTTCCTACTGTTTGATAATTCTCGTATTGACCTTCAATCCGTTTTTATCTTTGGAGAAAGACGATATATAGTTACACTCCTTTAATAATGATAAAAGGCTTCGGTTCAGTTCTGTGTCGGGTATAATTGGGTGTTTTCCGTTCTCCTTCATCTTGCTGTAGGGTAATGGCAACAATGCCAATAGCTCATCAATCACATCATGGTTATCCTGGTTTTGTCTGATAGTATGATAAATGACTGTTATTGCTTTCTCTAATACGGATGCCTTGACAAGAACCTTTTTCAGCAGGTCATAATCTATTTCTGTTTCATAATCTGTTAATATTTCACAGATAATATTGGCGAGTTTCTGACTGACATCTATGGAAGTTGCTTTCAGTTGTTGGAGCACAACTGATTTTTCTTTGCCGGATAACTTGTAGCTACCAAGCAAACAGAGAGCCAGGTCTTTGTTATAAGCTATTTTATCTTTGTCCTTTAAAAACTCATTTTTATGATGCAACAGAAAATTGCCATAGAGTATATCACTATGACGGCTGAGGTATCGGATATTATCCTCCGTATACTCAATGCTATTCTGATCTATTAAATAGCTGATTCGCTCATCTTCCAAATTTAAAAGTTCCTCATTCAGATCCATTTTACACAGGAAGGCTGAGAATATCTGCTTGTAGGAATTAATACTAATCCGGTTACTACCCATAATATTATTAAATAGCGAATGCTTATGTGGCTCACTTCCTGCAAATCTTCTTGTTCCCAGTATTTCCGCATGTTTATCTAAATATGCCCATAAGACATCGTCTATATTACAGTCGTTTTGTACATAGTAATTGGTTATATTATCCCAGTTAGGTACTAGTAAATCCAGTCCAAATGCTAAACCTTTCATGTCATCTTTCACCTTAGATACATCATTGATAGGATTAATATGGGTCTTGAGATATTTCTGTTTAACCTCCATTTTAACCTCCTTGTTATTTAAAATCTCCAGCATGGATTCTTCATCTTCATCGCATATATTCTGGAAGACATTTTGAATGCATTCTTCCATATTTTCTTGTATCCTTTCAATGACGTCTTTCCGTCCGACTCTTTTGATGCGCGTTAGGGTGATATTGTTTTCATTTGCACCTGCTCTATCGCTGATATGATTCAGTAATAAGCTTATGTTGTGTCTCGTCAAAGTATAGCTGTCACCTTTAATAATAAGTTCCAACAAGGGTTTGGAAGTATTTGTCAATTCCTCATAACAGCATACACTGGCAATAAAGTTGATTTTCTTATCGTCAAAGCAATCGTATCTGTTTGCTAAGTAATCATAATTATCTTTCAACCATGTTTTTTGAAACTCACCTATATGGCTGTTCTCACAAAACTTTAACCATGCTTCGATCAGAATGTCTCTGTACTCACAGTTCAATACCGAAGTCCAGCTATCATTGACGTTCCAATTGATATAGTGATTAAACACATTATAATTTTGTTTTCCCTCTTTGTAATATTGGGCCAGAAAATCCATTTTAGCTACGGGTTGTTCCAATCGTGCCATGAATAGAAGGAACCGTTCTCGTTCGATGTTCGTATGTTTGCCCAAATAATCCAACAGATTAATATTAAGCACGCTATCACTGAGATAAGCATAGGTTGGTAATTGTGCAACAAAACTTTGTATCTTGTCTATCTTGGCATTATATTCGGGACTTTTGTCCAGCTTCATGGCTATAAGCAGAAGACGGTCATTCTGAGAAATCGTGTTCGGATAGAAATAAGAAATGTAGTCATAATAGTCTTCATCAATATAACCACGCCGGATAAAGAGATCCATCATTGGAGCCAATTTGATTTTCTGGAAAGCTTCACATTCATTCATCTTAAACTGCATAAACAGTTGCTTCAAAGAAAAACTGTTGATACGATATTCTTCCTTTTTCAGTTCCTCCTCTTCCCTGGCTAAATCTTTGTCTTTTGTTGTAATAGCGGCTAACCGTTGGGCATAAGATGTTTTTGGATCAATCTTTTTCTCTATTTCGCTAAAGCGGATGTTTGTATGGGATGTATAAATACTATATGAATTAAAATATTTGTATTCTATTCTCTCTTTTTGGATGAGCTCATTAAATAAATCCTCATCCTTCCATATAGCACTCGTTTCATAATAGTTATCATTAATCTTTATAGAAATTAGATTGCCGTTGATATGGGTAACATATCCGTTTACATAAATCATTCGCAATTCACCTGCCTTCAGGTGTCGGTTCCTTTCCTTTGTTTCGCGACGTTTGGCCATCTCCTCCTTCCGTTTGTTCAATATCTGGAGCGCAAACTTGGTGAGTTCCTGTTTGGTTTCATGACATACGCATTGATAAACCTTTCCACGTCTGTTGTGTAGTGCTGAGAAATCATCAGGATAATAGTTCTTATACACAATCATGGCCAGTAGTTTTGAGTGGCTTAATTCCGTACCGTTGACAAAAAGCCGCTTGTGGTATTGGTGATACTCGTTTGCAATATTCTTCAACAAGCGCATATCATCTATGAAAAAGGCTATATCTTCCAAATCATCAGCTTTGATCTCCTCCTTATGCCCTCTCTTTTCCAATTCTTCTTTCAGTTTGTCTTTCGAGTTGGAAGGGTTGATAACCGGAATGACAGTGGTTATATAATCAAAGAACTTTGTCCGGGAGGAATCCTTGAACATATCATCTTTCACTGCATAGATGAATTTTATCTTTCGTCCTACGACAGCCGAATTGTTTAGTAAGAAGTTGAGTTCCCTCAATTTCAGAAAGATATCGGGGGTATCAAAGCGATCTAGGTCCTCAATGACCACTACGTCATAATCAGTTGCCTGGAAGAAATACAGAATCTCGTCTAGATGGCGGTTGAAAATGGAGTTTTCGTCTTTAATCTCAATCTCGCCGTCTTTAAAGTTGAGCTTATTCAGTTTGGTACTGCCATATATCCGGATAACATATTGTGCTATTGTATATAAGACAAATAACAGATATAGCAGAGCCACAATATCCCCTATTAGGTTAAAAACAAATCCTTGACTGAAAACACGATAAAACGAGTCAATTCTCATCCAACTAGGTTCGAAAAGGATTGCAAATGCAAGAATCGTTCCGATAAAACCACATGCTAATTTCGATATATGTTTTGGGGTAATGTGTGTGATCCGTTTGAAGCGTGAATTGGGTAGAGTATCAATCGTTTCTCGGTAAATTAATTGCTGGAGAATGCTGTATTCTATTCTTCGGTTCAGTTTTTCTTTATAGTTTTCACTATCCCGGTCATCGAAGTTATCTTTACCTGTAGATTTTTCACTGGTTTGGTTATCCAGAAGTTCTTGTTGGTCTTCCGTTTCTTCATCCTTTGTTTTTTGATGTTTGTCGTCATCCAATGTTGCTAAGGATATGGGCAGATAGTTCCATTTTTCATCTTTCAAATACATCAGAGTGTGTAATACAGAACTTTTTCCTGACCCATAAGGACCGGTCAGGGCAATATTCAAAACATCCTCAGCCTTGAGTGCTTCCCGTAAATCACGGACAGACTCATAAGCGGAGTCATTCTCCTTCAGCAAGGTCGGAGTTAAGGATTCTTGAAATTGTGATACCTGCTCAATTTGCGCCGAAGGCACTTGAGTGGATTCTTGTGTATTCTCCATAATGTTTTCTCAATAAAAATTATATAATTCTATATAATTCAATACTTCGCCCATTTTGTTTTTATAAGTAAAGGCTGTCCATTTATTCCGTGTTAAAATCAGTTCTTTAATATAGATATTAATTCTTTATGCAAATATAAAGTTTAAAATAGTGACAAACAAATGAATCTGCTGAATATATCATCTGGATAACCACTTATTTAATAAAAGAATATTCTAATTTTCAATCATTTTAGTAACTTCATATAGTGATAATCATTATTGGTTCGTATTTTATTCGTTTGTTCAACTATTTGCGGACATGAAGATTTTGGATGTCTTAAGATTGATTTTGAGCAAACATAATCCTCATTTTTATCGTTATAGCCTATGAATTAAGTAGGTATAATATGAAAAGATTATTATTTGTTTTGACTTTTATGTCTCTCACTTTTCCTGTTATATGGGGACAAACTAAGATACAGAAGTATGCAGGGACGGCCATGCCCTATCCTAATAGGACAGACTCGTCCATTACTTTTCGGGATGGTATGACCCCATTTTATATAAATCATCTGGGAAGACATGGAGCCCGCTTCCCAACTTCAAGAAAAGCCCTAGACAAAGTGGAGAAGGTATTGGTATCAGCCCAACAAGAGAATGGACTGACCTCAGAAGGCATGGCTTTACTCTCTATGATACGACGTTTATCCAGATTATTTGACGGTCAATGGGGAAAATTGTCAAAGTTGGGCGAGACGGAACAAGAAGGAATTGCCGGACGTATGATAAGGAACTATCCTCAACTATTCAGCAATTCTGCCAAGATTGAAGCAATAGCAACCTATGTTCCCCGCAGCATAAATAGTATGGACGCTTTTCTTTCTTGCATGATAAGGCATAATCCAGCTTTACAGGTACAGCGAAGTGAAGGAAAACAATATAATCATATCCTTCGTTTTTTTGATCTGAATAAATCTTATGTCAATTATAAAGAGAAAGGTGACTGGCTTCCTATATACAAAGCTTTTGTACACAAGAAGATATCTCCAGTTCCTATAATGAAGAAGTTTCTTCTTAATCCGGAACAATATCTGGATAAAGAGGCAGAGGAATTTGTCATGGCTTTATTTTCTGTTGCGGCTATTCTTCCTGATACAAGCATCCCATTAAATTTGGAAGACCTTTTTACACTTGATGAATGGCATCGTTATTGGCAAACCCAGAATTTGCGACAATATATGAGTAAGAGCTCTGCACCTGTCGGTAAGATGTTACCGGTTGCAATCGCTTGGCCTTTGCTTTCTGAATTCATTCGTTCTGCTCAAGAGGTGATAAGTGGGAAATCCGATTATCAGGCTAACTTTCGTTTTGCTCATGCAGAAACAGTTATACCTTTTGTGTCGTTGATGGGCATAGAAAAAACTGATGTACAGGTTTGCCGGCCCGATTCCGTTTCAGTCTATTGGAAGGATTATGAAATATCTCCAATGGCCGCTAATGTACAGTGGCTTTTCTATCGTGACAGAGACCAAAGAATTTGGGTTAAGATTCTGTTAAATGAGGAAGCAGCAGCGCTTCCTATATCAACCGCTTGTTTCCCATATTACTCTTGGGAAAAAACTCGTATATTCTTTAATCAGCGAATCGAAATGGCTAAAAAAACACTTTCAGTTTTCAATGAATAGAATAAGCCATTTTTTAGTTTTGATTATATTTGAAAAAAACATTTTTTCTATTTACCAATGAATGACAGATACATAGATAGTGGTGGTTACAGTTAAATAAGGTTGCCTAGGTGAGGTATAAATTGATGTAAGAATGAGGTTAAAGCTAAAAATAAGTATTATACTTACCCTAATATGTACCATAAGCCAATTTTATAACGCCTATCTTTAAATACAATAATCGAATCACATAAAATTCTCTTAAGGTTTCAACGGTAAGCGGTGAGGCAGACGGATGTGTTATCTTATGTTTGTGTAGTAAGTCAATCTGTTCCCATCACTTCTTCCCAAACTGAAAATGTAGTAAATGACCATTTTAATATAACTTGTGGATGAAATAGTGTATTCTTCTAAAACACAAGGACAATAATAATTTCATGATTGTAGAATATCTTCCAACTTGTAAAAGTAATAACAGTACATTGTTGAGTTGTCATAGGGGTGAGTGTTTCACTTTTGTATATCACTCTGATGACAATTTGGAATACCTGAGCTATCACTCCGAACAGCACCACCAACTCCATTTCTGACATCCATACATTACCCTTCGGGATATTCACTCTGCCGTTTTCTCTGATTGTTATAATTGTTCGTTCCATGAGTAATATAGCCACTGAGATTTCAGTAGATGACTGGTTAAGTCTGTTGCCAAACGTTGTCAAATCCAGGTCTATTTTTCAGATGGTTATCATAACATACTTCTATGCAGTGATAATTTCGTATGCCGCAATACTCGGCTTATACTCTCAACGAGAATACACCTACTGGGAGTAAGGGTCGCAAATCCATGACGTGCGCAATAAGACATTACTGCCCATGCGTGACCGGGCAATGTCCTTAAGTTTCGATAGAAAATTATGGATGCGGTGTTACAGGTACAGACAGATCTTGTCACGAAAGAGCACCTGTAGCTTACCATGACGAGAGCAACCTCATCCGTCAGCTTCGCCCTGCGCAATGACGCTGAAAACAAAGAGAGGATTTTCCGTACCTTGAAACAGGCAAACAGAAAATGAAAGGTTACCACCGAACTGCTCGGAATCGAACGTACAACACTGTATAGCAAACTGGAAGAAGTATGGATTGAAGTATAAATTCCAGCAATAATAGTCGGTAATTCACTAAGAATTGATATTACGCTTAAACCGGATTTATTTGGTGATGGCAAAAAGACCTCCACGTAAAAAACACAGGACGGGGTGATGTGCTTCTGATTTTTATTCGTAATTTTGTACTAAAGAGAGTGATATTGACAGCAATGCACAACAAAGCCCAGAAACGATTGCCAATCTGTTACTCTATTTAACCCTTCTTTCAAACTTCCTAAGACAAAGAAGATTAAAAAAAATCTTCCAGAAATACAACGAAAAGGTTTAGTATTGAAGAAGGTAAAAACAACAAACAAATCGTTATTATTTTACAATTTATGGTTACAATATATTTGGATAAACAAGTTTTCAGTCATCTATTTAATGCAAAAGAAGAAAAGTATTCTCTTTTGCGTGAAAAGATATTATCTCACAAAGATGAGTTTATTTTCTTCTACTCAAATGCTCATTTATTTGATTTGCAAGATGATAAAACGGATATTAAATATACTGAAATGGAATATATGCAATCGATAGTAAGTGGATATCATTTAATATACGAAAACCATAAACAGGAAGTTATAAAGCAATCCCCACGCAATGCTTTCGAAACTATAGGCAAAATAGAGGATTTCTCTTGGCTTGAAAATTTTGATTTTTCACAAATAACAGAAGAACAGCGGAATGTTATCAATAACATTGTTGATATTAGCATTAAGGATTTAAAAGGTGAATTAGATTTTGATTGGCTAAAAAAAAGAGCCCCAATTTCAGTCGATGAACTCCAAATGGACATATCAACTTTTACATCATTAATGAAATTCGTCTCCCACTATTTTTATGAGAATAAGGAGTCATACAAAATTATGAGAGACAATACTATTGCTAGATATAATCCGACATCAATTAAAGCGGAAGGTGAAAATGTTTTTAACGAGCAGTTAGCCTCATCTCCATTAGGATTATCCTTTCTAGATATTATTCAAGCCTCTTTAACTCAAACAGGATTATCATACACTGATTTTGCAACGGTATATTATATGTCATATATACTTCTTGATCTATTTGGAGTTAATAAAGAAACCCGGAAGAAGGTTAAGTTTAGAAATATGCAAGTCGACTGTTACCACAGTTTCTTCGGCTCATACTGCGATTGCATGGTTAGTGATGACGAAGGTATGCGCCTCAAGAGCAAAACATTATACAAACTTTTCAATTTCAACACTAAAGTATATTCAATAGATGAGTTTATAGAAAAATTTGATGAAGCAATAAATAACAATAAAAAATCTGCGCGTGAATATTTTGATGAAGTTCTTAGCGATTATATTACAAGGCAAGTAACTAGAGTCGAAACAAAATCTGGGCAATTTTTAACTTATCTGAGTACTTCTTATAAATACTTCGGATATTTTAACTGCATGATAGAAAGAAAATCAAAAGATGAGACGGTTATTATACTCCATAAGAACAACGACTTGAAGCAACCTATTCTGGCGAAAGAATTAGAGATTATAACTAATAGGATTGTTAGAGTGTTTAATGATATGGGAGCTACCTTTACTTTATTCGATGAAGCAGTAGAAATCCCTCTATTAAAAGCTGACAATTGGAATAGATTTCTAACGTTAAATGATGCTGATGTGTGTTTAACTAAATTCAAAGATACACCTATGTTGTGTTTATGGATTAAGTTAAAGCAGCCAATATTACAAAATAAAAATTGAAGAAATTAAAGATTCCTGCAACAAGCCACTGACGAGGATATAGTGGTTTCCGATTTGTGTCTGCTCGCTAGTATGTATCAACTTGTTGCGTTGAATACGCAAGGAGAGCAAAAGTTTATTTTTCATCAGATTAGGATATATGACATCCCAAAATAGCGAGCCATCAGCTACGGATCCTATCAAAATAGTTTTTTATGCATTATTCTACAGTAAAAGCCAGTATTTACTTTTTTCACTGCTAGAAAGAACAAGAACTATAGAATAAGAAAACACAAACATCATATACTAAAAAATATCATACATCCTCTCGAAAAAACAACAATCTTTGATTATAATTTTTTCCAGTGCTCGCATCTTACAGACCTATAGAACTCACTAAAAGAGTTTTCCAACAAAACACATATTAACAGCGATGTAGTCATATAACTCAAAGAGCGAAGGCTATTGTATTTCCTCCATTCTAAAGAGAGGTTGTGCCAGAGTTTTGACACAACCTCCTACCAGATAATTCTAAATAGAGATATGAAAATCCATCTTTATCTGTGACATCTCACGTATCACTGTACGATCCAGCACACGTGCATAATGACGGGTCATCTGGACATTGGTATGCCCTAACATCTTAGCAACGCTCTCTATCGAGACACCATTGGCCAGAGCAAATGTGGCAAAAGTATGACGCCCAACATGGGTGGTCAATGTTTTTTTAATACCACAAATATCAGCCAGTTCCTTGAGGTATGCATTCATTTTTTGATTACAAAGCACCGGAAAAAGCACACCATGTTTCTTACAATATTCATTGGTGGAATACTTTTCCAAAATCTTCAATGGTATTTCCATTAATGGAATATTACACATGATTTTGGTCTTCTGTCTCCCCTTTCGTATCCACCTGACACCGTTCGAGTCCTCCACGATATGTTCCTTTCTCAAACCATGAATATCCGAGAAAGCCAAACCGGTGAAACAACAGAACACAAAAATATCCCGTACCTGACTTAACCGTGGAATATCAATTTCCTTCGATATCAGCTTCTGGATTTCTGAATCTTCCAAAAAGTCCGGTTCCACCTTATCCAATGAGAATCTAATTTCTAAAAACGGATCGTTCTTCATCCATCCCTTAGCCAAAGCAATACGGATAATCTTCTTAAAATTCTTCAAATATTTGGTGGCTGTGTTATGACAACACTTTTTCTCTGTCTTAAGCCAAAACTCGTAATCCTCAATAAACTGGCGGGAAACTTCATCCAAAAGAACATCTTTCTTATGATATGTCTCCCAGACAAAATCCCGGGTATGCTTCAAGGATGTCTCATAACGCTGCACGGTTGCAGGCGCCATGTCCGTACCGGACAATTGGACACATTTATCATTATGCTCACGGAAAACCTCAAACAGGGTACGCTGTACGGGAGCATCCTTTCCCCAAAAACGGTCCAGGACACTGCCGGCAGAAACCGCTACACCTTCTATTTCCAGTTCACGCTGAATTTTCATTATCCTCAAACGGATAGAATCAAGATACAGATTCAGTTCCTTGTACTCACGCTTCTTTTCCAGAGCCTTTCCTTTTGCCGCACTCCAGAACTCCGGAAGAATTGTTTTCTTCACTGAAGCATCAACCCGGACTCCATTCACTGTAATTCTCATCATTATCGGAGCCTCACCGTTCCGATTCAATTTCGTCCTACGAATGTAGAACAATAGACAAAATGTTGTTCTTTCCATCTTACTTGTTTTTTAATCACAAAACTAAAATTCCAAGAGCAACAAGTCAAGATGCAAAACACTGATAAACAATGAATTATTTACTTAATAGGTGTACCTGACATTGAAGGCAAACAGGTACACCGAATAGTACACCGAAAGAATGCTTTGATATGCTTATTTTTGCTATGCACCAAAAACAAAAAATCCCCGTAAAGTATTAATTTACAGGGATTTTCTTTGTTTTGCAATTCTTTCCAGCGGAGAGACAGGGATTCGAACCCCGGGTACCTCGCAGTACAACGGTTTTCAAGACCGCCGCAATCGACCACTCTGCCACCTCTCCAAAACTTCTTTATCAGAAGTGCTTTTCGTTAAAAGCGGTGCAAAGGTACGAATATATTTTAAACTTACAAGAGTTTTCACAAAAAAAAATCACGAACATCATTTCCAAAGAATAGCAATATCTAGGTATTTTATGTTGAAAAGCATAAAATAGAGCATATTTATGCTGATTATATGAAAAAACGTTGTAACTTTGTGCGCTCTAAAGAAAAGGATAACTACAACCTCTAATTTTATCATTTATGGAATTAAATAAGATCTTTAAAGACGGTCTTTGGAGCACAGAAATCAACGTAAGAGATTTCGTTAGTCACAACATCACTCCGTATTATGGAGATGCTTCTTTCCTCGAAGGACCTACCGAACGCACAAAAGCTGTATGGAACCGCTGCCTCGAAGCACTGGCAGAAGAAAGAGCCAATAACGGAGTACGCTCACTGGATAATGTCACCGTCTCAACCATCACTTCTCATAAAGCCGGATATATCGACAAAGAAAACGAACTGATCGTCGGTCTGCAAACAGACGAACTTCTGAAACGTGCAATCAAACCTTTCGGAGGTATCAACGTGGTGAGCAAAGCCTGCCATGAAAACGGCGTGGAAGTGGACGACCGTGTAAAAGATATATTCACTCACTACCGCAAGACGCACAATGACGGAGTATTTGACGTATATACCGAAGAAATCCGTTCGTTCCGTTCTCTGGGATTCCTCACCGGACTTCCTGATAACTATGCCCGCGGACGTATCATCGGCGACTACCGCCGTATGGCTCTCTATGGTATCGACCGATTGATTGAGGCAAAAAAAGAAGATTTGCGTAACCTTACCGGTCCGATGACCGAAGCCCGCATCCGCCTGCGCGAAGAAGTGGCAGAGCAAATCAAGGCATTAAAAGACATGAAGGTAATGGGCGAATACTACGGACTCGACTTGAGCCGTCCTGCCTACACCGCACAAGAAGCAGTACAATGGGTATACATGGCTTACCTTGCTGCCGTAAAAGAACAAGACGGTGCTGCCATGTCACTGGGTAACGTCTCTTCGTTCCTCGACATTTATATGGAATATGAATTGAGCAAAGGAACCATCACAGAATCTTTCGCACAGGAGCTGATCGACCAGTTTGTCATCAAACTGCGTATGGTGCGTCACCTGCGTATGCAATCTTACAACGACATCTTTGCCGGTGACCCGACATGGGTAACCGAATCCCTGGGTGGACGCCTCAACGACGGACGCACGAAGGTGACAAAGACTTCTTTCCGCTTCCTGCAAACACTCTACAACCTCGGCCCTTCACCGGAACCGAACCTGACTGTATTGTGGAGCCCGGAACTTCCGGAAGGATTCAAAGAATTCTGCGCAAAAGTATCTATCGACACTTCTTCCATCCAATATGAAAACGACGACCTGATGCGTGAAGTGCGCCAGTCTGACGATTACGGAATCGCATGCTGCGTATCTTATCAGGAAATCGGAAAACAAATCCAATTCTTCGGCGCACGTTGCAACCTGGCAAAAGCCCTGTTGCTTGCCATCAACGGCGGACGTTGCGAAAACACCGGTACGGTAATGGTGAAAAATATCCCCGTACTAACCAGCGACACACTGAACTTCGAAGAAGTAATGAGCAACTACAAGAAGGTATTGACAGAAATCGCCCGTGTTTACAACGAAGCGATGAACATCATCCATTATATGCATGATAAGTATTACTACGAAAAAGCCCAAATGGCTCTTGTAGATACCAACCCACGCATCAACCTTGCTTATGGTGTAGCCGGACTTTCTATCGCCCTCGATTCACTGTCGGCCATCAAATATGCCAAAGTGACCGCACGCCGCAACGACATCGGTCTGACAGAAGGTTTCGATATTCAAGGCGAATTCCCTTGCTTCGGTAATGACAACGACAAGGTAGACCACCTGGGTGTTGACCTGGTCTATTTCTTCAGCGAAGAATTGAAGAAACTTCCGGTTTACAAAAATGCCCGTCCTACTTTATCTTTGCTCACCATCACTTCCAACGTGATGTATGGCAAGAAGACAGGTGCTACTCCCGACGGACGCGCCAAAGGTGTCGCTTTTGCTCCGGGAGCCAACCCTATGCACGGACGTGACAAGAACGGTGCCATCGCCTCTTTGAGTTCCGTAGCGAAATTACGTTACCGCGACTCACAGGACGGTATCAGCAACACTTTCTCCATCGTCCCCAAATCACTGGGAGCTACTGAAGAGGATCGCGTAGAAAATCTGGTGACAATGATGGATGGCTATTTCACCAAAGGCGCTCACCACCTGAACGTGAACGTACTGAACCGTGAAATGCTTTACGATGCCATGGAACATCCGGAAAAATATCCGCAACTCACCATCCGTGTTTCCGGTTATGCCGTAAACTTCGTGAAGTTGAGCCGCGAACATCAATTGGAAGTAATCAGCCGTAGCTTCCACGAACGTATGTAATCAGATCTACTCAATATGACGATAAACGTACATTCATACGAAAGTATGGGAACATTCGACGGGCCGGGCTTACGGCTCGTCGTTTTTCTTCAAGGATGCAATTTCCGCTGCCTATATTGCGCCAACCCCGACACAATAGCCGGAAAAGGAGGTACACCTACCCCACCGGAAGAAATCGTCCGCATGGCTATGAGCCAACGTCCTTTTTTCGGGAAACGCGGAGGAGTCACTTTCTCCGGAGGAGAACCTACGTTTCAGGCCAAAGCACTAGTCCCTTTAGTGCGTGAACTGAAAGAAAAGGGAATACATGTATGCATAGACAGCAACGGCGGTATCTGGAACGAAGAAGTAGAAGAACTTTTCAAACTGACGGATCTTGTATTGCTGGATATTAAAGAGTTCAATCCGGCACGCCATCAAGCACTGACCGGAAGAAGTAACGAGCAAACCATCCGCACGGCAGCATGGCTGGAAGAAAACGAGAAACCTTTCTGGCTGCGTTATGTATTAGTGCCCGGATACAGCGATTTCGAGAAAGACATCCGCTATTTAGGAGAAGCTCTGGGAAAATATAAAATGGTGCAACGAGTGGAAATCCTGCCTTATCATACATTAGGCGTACATAAGTATGAAGCGATGGAGCAGGAATACAAGCTGAAAGACGTAAAAGAAAATACCCCCGAACAACTTGAAAAAGCTGCGGAGGTATTTAAAGAGTATTTCACTACTGTGGTGGTCAATTAGTTGAAAAAGTTGAGAATTGAGAGTTAACTATGCAGTATATATAACAGTGCGCAGGCAACTCTCAACTCTCCATTCTCAACTCTCAAATTCTTCAATCACCTCGAAACAGGGACACTCTTTGATCCGCTCCCAAGGGTCAACAATTCCATTATAATTAGTATCAGGACTCAAGTCCCGGTGACCGACCACCTTTACATCCGGATAACGCTGCAACAACTCGCTTACCAGACGATGCATCGCCTCTTTCTGGCGGGAAGTACGTGTATCCGCTGCCTTTCCGTCCTCATCCAGTCCGCCTTCATAGCACACCCCTAAACTAATCGCATTAAAACCGCGTGCATGAGCACCCACCGTATCTTCATCCCTCATCGGCTCTATCTGTCCCGACTTGCGGATATAATAATGATACCCCCAACACGAAAAGCCCCGAAAGCGATGGGCAGTGTCCACATCCTTCGCCGTGAAGTCGCGATCAGCACGGGTAGCAGAGCAGTGAATCACAATCAGACTAATCTTTCTCATCGTCCTTCTCCCTTTCCGTTGTTTTCACATTACACACTTCCTTATGGGTAGCATTGAAGCGCACCTCTCTCACAATTCTGTTCCGCTTTCTTTTTCCGAAGAAAGGCACAAGGAACATGATTACATCCAAAATCTTAGTTACAATTTCTTTCATTTGATCCAATATTAAAGTTATCATGCTGCCGGGTCCGGAGCTTCTCCGCTTCCACCACCGTCTGAACCACCACCGGAACCTTTGTCATCGTCTTCTCCTTCATTGCCGCTACCGCCCGTTTGGGCCACCGCACGCGTCGTTACCTGCTGGTAGCTAAGAATCTTCGTGATGTCCGCCAACGTCTTTCCGGGACGGAAAATAATATGGGCAGCCGTAATCAGCGAACTTGAAAACTCCTTGACCGACACAGCTCCTTCACTGTTCAACCCGATCTGCAAACTGCCCAAATCACCCAGCCGGACTATTCTTCCCGCTTTCAACGCACGCTTCGCCTCATAAAGAATACCCGAAATGGCGGCACGCACATCTGTCTCCGTACAGGTAGACCGGCTGGTGATTCCCTCGCACAACTCTTCAAAATCCAACTCTCCCGAAGCCTGTGCCTGCGCGTAATACTTTGCCGACTCATCCTTTTTGGCAGGATTCTTGCGCGGCACTACTGAATAAGTTACTGTCATTGCCATAATAAAATAATTTTAAGATTTCACACATTTCGAACGCGTTCCTTATTTGTTAACGACATAAAGATAACACATTTTCCACCCTCCGGATTCCCCAACGAAGTTTCCTGATACTCTATGAATAATAATGACGTTATTCTTTTAATAAACCATTAATTTTCAGTAACTTTATAGCATAAATCAAACATCATTCATCATGTATTATCCGGACCAACCGTTTCTTATCCGCACTTATAAAAAGTCGGAACTAGCTCATCTTTACAACCCCAACGTATGCCTCAAAGTAGCCTTACAAATACTACGTCGTTGGATTGTCTACAACCTTCCGCTCCTGCAAGAACTCGAACAAGAAGGCTATCGTGCCCGCAACCGCCTTCTCTCTCCCCGGCAAGTGGCAACGATCATACGCTATTTGGGAGAACCCTAGGAACTTAATCAAAAAAACGAAAAGTTCCATTCTATTATTTTACAAACAAATTTCTTTGCAACCGCAAATTAAAAAGAACAAACCAACATGGAGCATTTTACCATCTTTCAAGACTTTTACCGCGTCATAGCCGAAATGACAGAAGAAGAAATCGTATCGGCCATCAGCAACGGCACATACCAGGAAACAGTGGAGGACGTGCGCCGAATCTTCACGGAACAAGGCGAGAAAGCAGCCAACGAAAAGAAAATAGAACTACCGGAAATCACCTTTTCAGCCAACTACCGGGGAGGACGTTCAAACGCAACTCTCGTCAAGTATCTGGGATACATCGTGGTAGACATCGACCATCAGACACAGGAAGCATTGGCACGCATCCTCGCACTGGCAAAAAAGTGTGCCCACACCCGCATCGCTTTCATCAGTCCCAAAGGAATGGGACTGAAAATCGTGGTACGTGTATGCCGGACGGACGGGACATTGCCCGAAACGATTCAGGAAATTGAAGATTTCCATCATGCCGCTTATCACAAAATCGCTTCCTTTTATGCCCAGCTCTGCGGAGTTGAGGTCGACACTTCCGGACAAGATGTCAGCCGTACTTGCCTGTTCTCTTACGATCCGGATATTTATTTCAATCCCGATGCCACAGCTGTCATCGTGGAACAGCCACCGATGTTCTTCAAGTCTCAAAAGAAGAAAAGGGCATCCGGCAAAAAGAAGAAGACGACAGCACCAGACAACAATCCCCTCACCGAACAAGTGGCACTCAACTACCATTCCTCGCACGCTTCCTTAATGGTGACTCTGAACTATTATCACAATAAATCCGAAAAGTACGTCACCGGCAACCGGAACAACTACCTGCATTGCCTGGCTTGTATGTACAATCGCTACGGCGTCCCCCAGGAAGAGGCGGCAGCTTTTATCAAGAGCCAGTTCACCGATCTTCCCGCGGATGAAATGGACGCACTGATCGGGAGTGCTTACGGACACAACGAGGAATTCGACACCCGCAAGCTGAATAGTACGCAGAAGCGAATATTACAGATTGAGCAACATATCAAAGAAAATTACGATACACGCTACAACGAAGTGCTTCATATCATGGAATATCGCAGAAGGAAAACGGACACGGAGCAACCGGAACCTTTCCATATTCTCGACGAAATGATGGAAAACAGCATTTGGATGGAGATGAACGAACTAGGCTATTCGTGCACCGTCAAAACGATTCAGAATCTGATCTACTCCGACTTCAGCAGCACCTACCATCCTATTCGCGAGTATTTAGACTCGCTGCCTGAATGGGACGGAACGGATTATATCGGTATCCTTGCCAACAGCGTGCATACTAGTCACCAGAAATTTTGGGTAGAATGTCTGGAACGTTATCTGGTGGGAATGTGCGCTGCCGCCACACAAGATGATGTGGTGAACCACACTGTTTTGTTGCTTTGCAGCGAAATACAGAACATTGGAAAGACTACGTTTATCAACAACCTGCTGCCGCCCGAATTGCGCGCCTATCTTTCTACCGGTCTTATCAACCCGAACAACAAGGATGATCTGGCCAAAATAGCGCAGGCGATGCTTATCAATCTGGATGAGTTTGAAGGGATGAACGGACGGGAACTGAATATCTTCAAGGATTTGGTTACCCGCAAAGTAATCAGCATCCGCCTGCCATACGCGCGGCGTTCACAGAACTTTCCTCACACGGCTTCTTTTGCCGGCACATGCAATTATCAGGAAGTGCTTCACGACACCACTGGTAACCGCCGTTTTCTCTGCTTTCATGTCGACTCGATGGAATTTATCAAAATAAACTACGCGCAGTTGTATGCACAAATCAAGTATCTACTCAACAAGCCGGGATATCAGTATTGGTTCACCCAGTCGGAAAACTCACGGATTGAAGAGAACAACGAGGATTTCATTTTCCACTCACCGGAAGAAGAACTGGTGTTGACACATATCCGCAAACCGGAACGTTTCGAAAAGGTGCATTATCTGACGGTCACTGAAATTGCGGAATTGATTCGCGAACGGACGGGGTATCAATATTCTCACGGAACCAAAGCCCAACTAGGAAAAGTGATGTCCAAACACGGCTTCGAATTTCATAAGGGAAAAAACGGGAGAAGATACACTGTATTCATTATTGATACGGAACAGGTGAAATCAAACAGGCTATATGAATAAGATTTCATCTCCTTCGCACGCAAAAAGGTGAGGGTTGGTGAGGGTACTTTTGCAACTTTTCATTTTTATATTTCTTATTTCTATTCTTCTATTTTCTTCTAAAAAAAAAGGTACTGATATACATATCTACACTGGAAATCCTTCCGTCCTCGGAGGGATTTCTTTTTAATTATACGTATCTGTAAATTTGTCTGTGGATTTCTTTGATATTTCATAAAATCTTTGTAAATTGTTACGTCACAAAATAGTTGGAGGACAGCCTTATGAAAGACCCGTTTGACATCAAAGTAAATTCAATTCCAGCTCTTTACAAGCAGTTTCCAAATGAAGAAGCCTGCATTAAACATCTTGAGGCTATTAATTGGCACGGTAAACCCATTTCACCGTTTGATAAAACTTCAAAAGTCTACAAATTGAAAAACGGGGATTATCGCTGTAAAAACACAGGGAAGAACTTTACCGTAAAGACAGGAACTATGTTTGAGAAAACTAAGATTGACCTACAAAGGTGGTTCGTTGCTATATGGTTGGTTGTTAATCATAAAGCAGGGCTTTCTTCCTACCAGTTGGCAAAAGATATAAATGTCACTCAAAAGACAGCGTGGTTTATGCTACACAAAATAAGGAGCCAAATGTATCTTGCAAACGAAAATCCTCTAACGGATGATGTGGAAATTGATGAAACACTTGTCGGGGGTAGAAACAAGAACCGCCATTGGAACAAGAAAGTGGCGCACTCGCAAGGACGTTCCCATAAAGACAAAACTCCGGTAGTTGGAATGATACAACGGGATTTCTTAATAAATGCTCTAGTAACGGGAGATACTACCGCCAAAACTCTTTCTGCATTTATAAAGAAACACGTGCAGCCCGATTCCAATATCTATACAGATGAAAATGCTTCTTACAATGAAATAGGCAAGGAATATCCTCGTCAGGTTGTTGACCACAGTAAGAATTTGTATAGTTACGACAATATCACAACTAACAGAATAGAAGCCTGTTGGACACATTTTAAACGTATGATATTAGGTGCATATCGCAATGTTCACACGAAGAAATACTTGCAAAAGTATGTTGACGAATTTATATTCAGATATAATTTGAGGGACATTAACGCTTCTGATATGTTTAATTGTTTCCTCTGTTGTTCTGACGGACGTATAACACATAAAGAAATAAAAGAAGCAAAATGGATAGAACTAACAGAAAACAAACAAAGCTTATATTAGGTGGAGTTACTATTCCCTGTGTAACAATGGTCAATGAAGTTATAGGTCTGACGGTACAGGGAACGCAATTATTGATAAACACCTACTTCGGGGACTTGTCCGATGTGGAAATACCTCAAAAGTATTACTTCGAAATATGTGGCAAACAAGGCTATTTTCTAACCGTAATAAATCACCTCTATAAGTCGTCCAAAGCGAAAAGTAAACGTGGATTTAAGAAGTTATTGGCAGAAGCACTCCCGTTCATTATAGACCCTAAAAACGGACTAATACAAAAAGAGCCGGAACTTAGTCCGGCTGATTTTAAAAGGTTTGATAAGTTTTTGTTGAGAGCTAGAAAACTATAATGAAAAGTAAATTTCATTTGTAGCTTTGTCTACAATAAAGAATTTAGTAGATATTCCCTGTAATAGCCGAGGTCCTTTTACTTGTTGAAGTTTAAATTCAACTATAAGATTTAGAGTTTTTATATTATCTTCGACTTTAATTGCAACCTTCTCTGTCATAGGTATTTTCACTATATTAGAGTTATATTTATGTCCGCTTATAATATTGTAGAATGGCTTTTGGGTTATTGAAGGATGACATTTTACAATTAAAGATGGAAAATTTATAAATCCTGCATAATAAGAATAGTTTGTCCTAAATTCTATATCAAGTGTTTTTGTTTTCAAATTATATTCAGCATGTGCGGTATTATTAGTAGTGTACCCGGACAATGGTAAGACAAAATAAAAAGGGTATTTCAGGACTTGCCCTTTGAGAGCTTTTAGTCTTTTTGACATTTCGATTCCTTCTTCACTTTCCAAGAACACTTTACGTTTTAGTTCGGTATCGTACTTACTATTCAAATCATTAAACTGAACAACATCTAGATTCATCAAATCATACACACTGGGGAGTGTTTTACCTCGCATTAACCATCCTCCTAATCTACCTTTATCATTATAAATAATACCAGCATTGCGTGGAAAATGGAAGGTATCACCTCCTTGGACTTTTTTAAGAGTATCTATTATTGTAGATTCATTCATAGAAGCACTTATGGGAATTTTATCTTGAGCAAATGTTTGCATAAATACAATAAATAGAATAACAATGGTTACAAAACTAACTTTCTTCATAATATTAAGAATTTGGCTTCCTCCGCAGCCCCAAAAGGAAAGGTTTATATACGAAGAAGTAGGCTGCCGTCCGCTACCAGTTAGGCATCGCCAAACGCCTTATTAATACACGCAGACAGACAACCCACTTCTATATAGCAGGTTGACTGTGCCTTGTGTATTTGTTAAAGATTTGGCGATTTTAACTGGTAAAGGCACTTCTTTTATTTTCCAACAATGTTTTGCCCCAAAAGGCTTGCGCAAATATAATTATTTTCTTATCTTAGAGCAAATTTTAAACAATATATTATGGAAACAAATAAAAGTCTCGTTGAATGTAATAATTGTCACAAATCAGTTTCAGTTCCCTTAAATGAAACTATGGTAAGATGTCCATATTGTAATGCTATCATGATTATTTACAATCAAGAACTTCCTAAAGCTAAAAAATCATCTACTTTAGAAAAGAAAGGAGTTGAAGATAAATAATCTTGATAATCAGAAGGAAACCCTTTTGCGCAAATTTCTTTAAGATATAATTCTTCTTGCTTGAGTTCTTCTGAAGTAGGATTGAATAAATATCTAGCATTTCTTATCGCTATTTCCTTAGTAACACGAGAGTTTAACACCTTAGTTTGAACTAAGTACATAATATATTCAATATATTGTTTTTGGGAAAACCCCAAAGAGTTTATCTTTTTTCTAATTTCATTGTTAGGCACACTAATTGCTTTCATAATTTTATCTATTTAAATCAACTTTTGTGAACCACATATAATCATCAGTACCAAACTTGAAACTTTCCTTGTGCACGGACTGCACCTTTTCACGAAGTGTTTGTTCATTCATTCCTTGAGCGAAATTGTGTCCGAGGTTCAAGATTAGTTTTGTAATGTCTTGCGCGTCCTGGACTTCGTTGTAACGACATTCCCTAGTTTTTAATCTGACTTCCGGAGCTATATATGCTCTAAAATCGCCTAGCACATTAAGAATAAGAATGTTGCAATTACAGTGCATCACTAGCCCTTTACAGGCGTCTAAAAATACATCATTAGTTGTCATATCAATATATGCTTTGGTTAATACTGATATTATATACGTAGATAGGGAGTGTCTGTACGGTGTCCGCAGACAAATTTACAGATACGTATAATTAAAAAGAAATCCCTCCGAGGACGGAAGGATTTCCAGTGTAGATATGTATATCAGTACCAAAAAAAATACGAATGTTAGAAATTTACCCTCACCTACCCTCACCTTTTCCTTTTTCTTCCTCAAAAAAACGGTGGGAAATTTGAAAAAGACAGTTATCTTTTTCAAATTTCCCACCATGTTTTTTTAATCTGAATCGAAGTTATACTCCTAGCACAATACTAGCATCAATATTCAGTTTTTTACTTATTTCACGAGCCACTTTCAATGTCGGCTCACATTTTCCGGAAATGTAGTCACTAAGACGCGAAGGACTAACTCCTATCAGTTGTGATAGTGATTTCTGATTGAGCCCCATTTCGTACATACGAAGCTTCAGAACATCCACAAGCGAAGGTTCTCCCAAAGAAAAGTGTTCCTCTGAATAATCGGCAACAAGATTAGAAAGAAGTTCCAACTCGATGCTGTTAGGGTTATTCAAAGGAGTATCATCCTTCACTAACGGAAGAAGATCCTCCACTCTCTTTACAGCCCATTCATACTGGGTTTGGTTTTCTATCTTTGTCATATTTTCAAATATTAGCACAATCTATTTTATCATATTCTTTATGAGTACCAATAAAGCGAATATATACAAACTTTACAGTGAACTTCACCACTACTACCAAGCGATAATTATTCCCTTTAACATTGAAAACATAATGCTGGTTACCTACACTATCGGCACTATTAAAGGTCTTCTTTATATCAGCGAAACAAGCCCATTCACTTTTCTTTACTATAGTAACCCATTCTTGCAAAGCAACTTTTGAATCGGGATGCTCCTCTGCATATTCTTTTAACGCTTGTTCTGTAAATATTCTCATTAGTTACTCACTTATCATGCAACAAAAATAAGAATATAATTCCAATTTTCAAAATTATATTCCGATATTTGTAATTATGGATAAAAAGATTCGCTTCTTATAAAGACATCGAAAATTCGATCCTACAACCTAACGCATTCATGATGCGATAGAAAGTAGAAACCTTAGGTTCTGTCTGACCACTTTCCACTCTTGAAATATAAGAACGGTCGGAACCGATACGCCGGGCTAACTCTGCTTGAGTAATCTTAGCCTTTTTCCTTGCGTCTTCGATAATTTGCCCGGTGTAGAAAGCATACGCTTTTTCTTCTGCTTCCGCACGTTCGGGAGTACCTTCTGCTCCAAATTTCGCATCAAGAACAGCGTCATAATCTACTATTTGATGATTGTTTATCTGCATAATATTCCTCCTTTATTTTTAATGCTTTATCTATTTCACTACCCGGTGTTTTTTGCGCCTTCTTTTGAAAGCCATTAAACAACACTACAATATTTCCATCATCAAAAATGAAAAATACCCGTTATATATTACCATTATATTCTGTACGAAGTTCAAAAACTCCGTCCTGAACAAATTTTACAAATTTAGTGGAGAGTCTTTCTTGTGTTTTCAACAAGAGTAGTCCATACTGGATTTTATCTTGTTCCTTTTCGGTTAAAGTCTCCATGAAAGCCTCAAAGTAACCTCCGTATGTACGGATCTTACGTTTCTTTTCCATACTGCAAATATACGAATTGTTGTTCAACTATACAACAATCGTCTTTTTATTTTATATTATTTTTCCTCAAATTCTCCAGCACGCTTTTTCTTCTCATAAGACACCAGCGTCTCTACACTAAGCGTTTTCCCATTCTTAGGGCTTATCACATCTACAACGCTTGCTAACGCACGAAAAGTCTGTTCGCAATTTGCTACTCCGTCATACGTCAACCTACCCAGATTGATGGCATCGAGCACAACAGAGACATATTGCTTCGGATTTCCCCGATACTCGATGATGACAGGCGTGAGATGCGACATCTCTCGAGTCAGTTGACTGACGATTCTTTTTTTTGGTCGAGCAGATCCATTAATTTTTCACTATGCACATTGATTTGTGCGGTTACTTCACGAAGTTCGTCTTTCAATGAACACAATAATTCATCATTCAATGAATTTTCCATAAAACTTTCTATTTAATTGATTATAAAAAAGCCATTCCAGAAAGATAAGCAATCATTACTTACTTCCCGGAATGGTGTCTAATACCTCGAAAACAAAGACTTATATTCTAACCTAATGTACTCACTTTAATCCATTTCTTTTGATTTTGCATTCCATACCAGCAAAGCAAACAACACCGAAAGCAAAGCAGCACCAATCCAAAACCAATTGATATAGGTGAAGTCATAAACATCTACTCCATTCTGAACAGTCTTTTGCCCTTCTATCAGTATACCGCTCATCACGTCCTGCAATCCGGCACCGATATAACTGGCAATACCAACTACTCCCAATGCAGCACCCGACGCATTACGGGGAGCAATATCCACTGCCATCAAACCACCCAGAAAACAGATCAAAACTCCGATACCTAAACCGAAAAGAACCATTGCCAACACGTCTATCCCAAAATGAGCTCCCGGAACTAAGAGAAACAAACAAAGAGCAAACACATTCATCAACCCGAAAATTAACGCAGGAACATTGCGACGTCCACCAAATAACTTATCGGAAATAACACCTGAAAACATAGTACCGATTATGCCACAGACCGGACAAATAGAAATGATAAAACTGGCATCCAAGGTGGAGTAACCCTTTTGAGCTTCCAAATAAAAAACGCCCCAACTATTGATAGCATAACGACTGATATACATAAAAGCACTCGAAAGAGCCAGTATCCAAATGGCAGGCATCAGCAATACCTGACGCTGTGCTTTATTAAAATCAGCCGTTTCTGTCTCACTCATTTCCTTTTTCTGTTTGGGAACATTCACCGAAGGAAATCCCATGCTTTCGGGAGTATCATGGAAGAACTTCCAGACGATCAACGCTCCTATCAATCCCACTATACCGGCTCCGAAGAAACCATACCGCCAGCCCAACACACTGACAATTGAGGCTATTATCAGAAAAGTCAACGCTTCGCCTATATTATGGCTCGCAGACCAAAAGCCATAGTATGAACCGCGCTCTTTGTCCGTGAACCAACGGGAAAGCCCTACTACACAAGAGGCTGCTCCCATAGATTGAAACCAGCCGCTAATCCCCCAAAGGATAGCGAACAGGATAAAAGAATTAGTAAAACCGAGACAGAGGTTAACCAAAGCGGTTACCAATAAACCGGTAGTCATAAAACGGTTGATATTACTACGGTCGGCAAGGAAACCGTTCGTGAATTTCCCGATGGCATAGGTGAAAAACAATACGGAACCTATGATGCCTAACTCTGTTTCCGAAAAAATGCCTTCATCTACAATAGGTTTCTTTACGACATTCAGACTAAGACGGCACACATAATACATACCGTAACCAAAAGTCGCAGAAAGGAAGGTAGACCATTTCAGAAACTTCAAACGGCGGGCATCGGATGAAGACAAAGTTTCTCCGTTACAAGGTCTCGGTGAAGAGACCTTGTAAAAATTGATTAGTTGTTTCAACATGAAGGAAGTGCGTTTAATCGTGAAGTTTCTTGTTACGCAAATACTCCAATAATAAAGCAGGACGATCTGTTTGAATTAGCTTGGCTCCCTGGGCAATTATCCACCCCCAACTTTCATCCGGCTGATGAAATTCTACTGCACGGTCGTCATCATGGCCGCCACAGAGTTTAGGCCACAAAGAATTAACAAAAAGCCTTGCGCCACTATCACGCACTTTCTGAATCAATCGAAGAGTCTCTTTTTCATCATTATCAAAGACTAATTCATAAGCTATCGGTTTCAAATGTTTCTGATAACTATCTATTATTTTTTCAGCATCTTCCTTATTTAAATTTATCACTGGCATAAAAATCACTTTATCCAATACTTCCCCGTTCTCCACTTTTACTTGTTCATAGGGAAGTCCAGCTTTGATAACACATTGGTCAACTGTTCCCGTTTTTTCCAGAATACAATAAGCCTCTTTAAAATAATCATACCCCTTATCAATATTGACTAATATTTTGCCCTTACATAATAACATGACTTCTTCTAAAGTAGGAATAAGATGAGTAGTCTTGTGAGCTGCTCCATTTTTTAGACGAAAACGCCGCAATTCTTCCAAAGTGTAATTTTCCGGTTTCCCTTTTCCTGTTGTTGTGCGATCAATTGTTTGATCATGCATCACAATGAGATGTCCGTCTTTCGTTTTCTTCAAGTCAACTTCGACCATATCAACTCCCATATCAATACAATTTTGTATTGCTTGCAAAGAATTTTCCGGTGCATTTCTCCAATCACCACGATGAGAAACCACCATCACCGAATGATTATTTTTATCTAACAAATTCGCACGTAACTTTCTATTCTGAGCATTTATCCCCGAAATAGCAATGAGCAACAAACTAAAAATGAATAACTTTCTCATATTGTTTCAGTATTTTTATCTATTGATTCTGATTTTTAAATAAGCTCTATCGTCAAAGGAGCAGTTTCCCTTCTTAATACCTTTAGTACTTTTATATTGGCGCATACAAAGAGGATCATTCTCCAAGATATTCATCAAATAACATTCTGATTCCCTCAAAGTCGGAAACAAACAAGGATAGCCGTCAGACGACAAGACTATTTGTGTATGATTTCCTATGGAGAAAATACGTACCTGATGCATATTAATGGGAAAACCATCAAAAACCGGAAAAGAATATGGTTGATTTTTATCAGGATTGTTTTGAAGTATAGCTTGCTGCTGGAGAAAACGATAAATAAAATTACGCCCTGGATCATTGCTCAATAAATCATCCGGTGTAGCACCATTTAACAAAGCTATTTCATTTACTACCGCACGCGCATTAGCCATTATAGCGTCAATTTCCTTTTCATTTGAAGAGTAAGTATTACCAAAAAGACACTGACAGTCCCCGATTTGCCATATTTCATTCTTTTCATAACTATAAATCACTCCATTGGCAGTAAAACGGCTACCGGGTGTTTTCTCCAACTCTTCCAACAAACGATGCTGAACATAAAAAGAATGTATTTTCTCTGTTATCCTTTTCAGAGCTTCATTGGCATCAATATCTTTAGGGAAATCGTGTATCGCCTCAATGACCAGTTCCATCGCTATACGCCCCGTTTTTTTCCATCAATCTCCAATTCCGATTTTGCCGTAGCTCCATCAATGACTGCTGCAAAATAGGGAGTTACAATTATCCCATCTTCATTTGTAGCAGGAGTATGCTTACCTTTCAAGAATACTTCTTCTACATCAAAATTAGGACTTGTTTGCATTGTCCATTCATTCTCTACGGAAAGGTAATCCCAATTTTCAATACATTCCCATTTCTTTTTCAATTCTTTCTTTTTCAAATAATTTATTAAATATGCAGGTCTGTCTGTTTGCAATATAGAAGCCCCGAGCGAATCTATCAAATAGCCATAACCTTCATCCGGATCAACTAAAGAGCAATCATCATCGTGACCGCCTGCATGGGTATTCCACAAAGTATTATACCAAATTCGTGCTCGCCCTTTCATCGCATTTTTTACATCATAGGGTAATCTGTTCAAATCAGATGCAAATTTGAACTCTACCGCCACAGGATTTATTATTTGTAAATAGTCATCCAAACGCTGCATTGCATTTTTATCGTCCAAATTAATCTTTGGCATAAAGACGACCTTTTTTAGATATTTCCCATAGTTCTTTTTCACATAATCTGCCGGAGCATCGCTTTTCATTATTACCATATCGGTCGTTCCTGTCTTCTCCAATAGGGTATAAACCTGATCAAAATAATCAAAAGCTTTGTCCAAATTAAGCATCACTCTACCTTTAGCAAACAGTAATGCCTCTTCTAAGGTCGGTACTTTATAAATAGTTTTTATATGACAACCATTTCGCAATTGAAGTGCTTTAATTTCTGCCAGCGTATGATCTGCAACCAGTCCTTTGCCGGTCGTTGTCCGGTCCAACTTAGAATCATGCATTAATATCAAGTGTCCATCTTTCGTTCTTGCCAAATCAACTTCTACAATGTCTACCCCCATTTTTACTGCATTATCTATTGCCTCTATAGAATTCTCGCAAGCATTTCGCCAATCACCTCTATGAGAAGCTACTAATACATTCTTGTTTTCAGGAGCAAACAGTTTATTGCGAATACTGTCTAATCTGGTCTGAGCAAATGAACTAATGCTCAGAATACAAAAGCTCACAAAAACAACTAATTTTCTATTTATCATGTTTCAGCCATTTCAATTATATCGGAATATATAAATAACTATCTTATCTATATATTCCAATATAACATAGTGAGTTTTCTAATATTGAGGATTTTGTGGAAGTATATTAGGATTATTCACCTTCTCAACTTCTGCACTAGGAATCGGGAAAATCAATCTATAATCCGGAATATCTATATCATAAGCGGCCTTTATGACCTCTTTTGCCGTTCCTGTTCTAATTAAATCGAACCAACGATTTCCTTCTAATGGAAATTCCAAATATCTTTCGTTCAAAACAGCTTTTTTAAAGTCTGATTGTGAAGGTACTTCCAAGGATGTCAGATTTGGTAGCCCTGCTCTATCACGTACTTTATTCAGATAATAAAAACCGCTGTTCTTTGAGTTAATATCCGTATCAAAAGATTCTTCGTTCAATACCTCCGCATACATCAAAAGAATATCTGCATATCGCAAAACGATAAAATCATTTCCAACATCTTTAGTAGATACATCCTGAATATCATAATATTTCATCGGTAAATAAACAGAACCACTCTTTTTGTACTCCAAAAATCCTGCACGCGCATCATCACTATTATAGGCTCCTTTCAGGACGTCACTAAAATGGCCCAATGTTACATCCGATAGACTTAACCACATTCCATGACCACCGTCAATCAATGTTTTACTATATTTAATGGCAAACAAGATCTCTTTATTCATCTCATTATTCACATCAAAAACATCCTTTATATCAGTAAGCAAATCATATTTCTCTGTGATTATGATATTATTTAAATGAGTCTTTGCATCATTATATTTCTTATTTGTCAGATAAGTTTTTGCAAGAAGAGCTTCAGCCGCATTAGATGTCACCCGCCCTAAATCTGATTTATCATAAGTATCGGGTAACTGTAAAGCAAATATCAGATCGGATTCAATCTGCTCATAAACTTTGCCTACGCTCTCCCGAGGCATCTTCAAGGCCTCTCCATCGGAAAGTTCATGTACAACCAATGGCACTCCACCAAAGAGACGCACCAAATTAAAATAATGAAATGCACGAATGAAACGGGCTTCCGCCTCAAATTGTAATTTCTTGTCGGCATTAATTGTTGCATTCTGAATGTGATCTATCATCACATTACAACAACTTATTGCACTGTACGATTTCTCCCAAATATCAGCAATCAAACTATTTGTCTTGTTATCTTGAAAATGGTTGATTTCATATTTATCTTGAGAACCGGACGTAAAACTTGGCATAAACATATTATCCGAACGATACTCCAATACATCAAGAACGATTGTCGGATAATTCCGAAGCGACTGGTAACACGCCATTACCGCACTATTAAAATCATTTTCAGTTACATAAAATTCTTTAGCATTAGGCTGAGATTCCGGCGACAAATCTAAGAAGCCCTCACAAGAACTCAAACAGAAAAATGCACATACTATCAATAATTTATTCTTCATAATTTCATGTATTTATTAAAAGCTAACATTCAAACCAAACGAATAAGTCTTAGATAACGGATATGATCCATAATCCACACCAGGAGTCAAGGAACCATTAGAATTATAGTTACTTACTTCCGGATTATAACCGGAGTAATTGGTTATCGTAAATAAATTCTGACCGGAAAAATAAAGTCTCAATGATGTTAATCCGAACTTTTGTACAAAATTCTTAGGCAATGTATATCCTAAAGTAATATTTTGCATTCTAAGATAAGAACCATCTTCCAAATGCCATGTAGATGTGCGTGAATTGTTACCGGTTGACTTACGGTTTGCTCTGTTCACCTGTCCGTTACCCGGATTTTCCACTGATTGAAAACGGTCTAAAGCAATGACCATACTGTTTACATTTCCCTCCATATTAGCTATATAACGCCTTTGTAGATTAAGAATTTTATTTCCCTGAACACCTTGCAAGTTGAATGACAAATCTATCCCTTTATATGCAAATGAACTCATAAATCCATATGTAAACTTCGGCATATAATTGCCAACAATTGCGCGGTCATCATCCAAATCCATTTCACCATTTCCATCAACGTCTACAAATTTGAAATCACCGACTTTTGCATTTGAGAAGTGTGGATATGCATCTAGCTCTGCCTGATTTTTGAATACTCCATCCTGAACCAACAAAAAGTAATTGCCGATAGGCTGACCTACTTCTGTTTTAAAATATGCATGGCTAACGCCCGCAGATGTGATGATCGGAGCATCTTCGGGGCCAAGTTTAAGAACTTTGTTCCTATTGGCAGCAATATTAAAACTTGCATCCCATCTGAACCCACTCCAATTGTGATGGGTACCTATCGTAAATTCAACACCACGATTACGTACTTCACCAATATTCTTGCGCATATCTGAGAATCCCGTAATCTGAGGGATAGGTACGTCTAACAATAGATCGTAGGTGTTACTTTGATACATATCAAATTCAAATGTCAATCGTTCGTCAAATAAACCGATGTCTAATCCAACATTGTACATCCGAGTTTTTTCCCATCCTAAATCATCATTTGAAATCTGCGACGGACGCAAACCTGATACTAAACTACCTTCACCCGTGCCCAATACATATTGATTATATTTCAACATAGCAATATGTTCATAATTTCCAATACTAAAGTTACCGGATATACCATAACTAGCACGTAATTTCAGATTACTAACCCAAGGAAGATTTCTCATGAAATCTTCAGAAATGATACGCCATCCAACAGAGACTGACGGAAAATATCCCCAACGATTATTCTTCCCGAAACGAGACGAACCATCTGAACGTATAGCAGCACTCAATAAATATTTTCCTTTATAATCATATTGTGCCCGTGCCAAGAAAGAAGCCAATGCCCATGCCTGTGAATCTGCTCCACCTGTAGAAACAATTCCTCCGGCTACATTCTGCACTAAATCATTCACAAAATCCGTAGCTTGTACAGAATGCTTCTTCATCATATCTTTTTGAGCTGTAAATCCAATGATAGCATTTAAATTATGACCATTGAAGTTCTTTTGATAATTTAAAGTATTTTCTATAAGCCAGTTCAAATAGTACGTTCCACTGGATTTAGCTACGGGGTTTGATGGTGATTGAAAATACTTCTCTCCCTGTAACGGCAATTCGGACGAACGATAATACTCATTATAAAAATAATTATAATTAGTGGCAGCTGAAAACTTATACTTCAAACCTTTAATTATCTCCCACTGAAAATAGAAGTTACCTAATAAATTAGCATGAGTCACCTGATCTTTTGTCAGATTAGCCATTGCGACAGGATTTAAAACAGCATTATGCTGATAGTCAGTACCTATTTTCCAAAATCCGTTTCCCATATAATTATATGAACCGTCCTCATTATATACCGGCCATACAGGTGGCATCATTAATGCATTAATTACCACTCCTTTATTATTATCACTATCCACTCTGTCCTCTATCGAATAAGACGGTGAAAAATTAACACCTAATTCCACTTTATCACTTTTATAAGTGAAATTGAGACGAGCACCAAACCTTTCATAACCCGAATTCACAATGATACCCGATTGATTTAAATAGCTTCCAGAAATAAAGAATTTTGTCTTTTCTCCACCACCACTTATAGAAATGGAATGCTTTGTAATAGGAGCCGTACGATATAATGCATCTTGCCAATCTGTATTTGTTAGCCCTTTCTGTCCTTCTAAATATGGAAATAACTCAGGTGGAATCTTGTCGTAAGATTTTTTTCGTACTTCATTAGGGTCATCAGGACTAGCGTCAGGATAAGAGGTTAAATACGAACCATTATGCCCGTCACGTGCAAATGCTGCAAATTCATAAGCGTCTAACATATCTATCTTTTTTGAAAGCGTTTGAAAACCAACAGAACCATTATAACTAACTTTCGCTTTTCCACTCGCCCCTTTTTTGGTAGTAATCATTACAACACCATTTGCTCCACGTGAGCCATAAATTGCTGCCGAAGAAGCATCCTTTAATATTTCAATCGATTCCACATCATTCATATCAACAGTTTCCAAAGCACTTGAAGCTCTTTCCAATGGTACTCCATCCACCACATATAGCGGCTCTGCCCCTGCTGTAATAGTACCTGTACCTCTCACGCGAATAGTAGCACCACTGTTAGGTTTTCCAGAAGTCTGAGTTACTTGAACACCAGCCATTTTACCAACAATAGCCTGGTCAAATCCTGTAACAGGCATGTCTTTCCCCCCTACTCTTGCAATGGAAGTAGTGACATCCTGCTTTCTCATGCTTCCATAACCTACTACTACAACTTCGTCAATCAACTTACTATCTTCTATCATGGTTATCTTTGAAAGTTTCTCATCAGTAACAGCAATGTCTATTGTCAAATATCCGATATAAGAAATAGTTAATAGCGATTTTTCCGGCACATCTGACAAAACAAATTTACCATCAAAGTCGGTAATTGTTCCTTGCGCTTCACCTTTAATTTGGACACTGGCTCCAATAATAGGAGTACCATTTTCGTCTACAACCGTTCCGGAAATTTTCTTTTTCTCTCCACTTTTTGATTGCTTTTGTTGGTTACTTTTAGAAATTACAATCATTTTATTCTGCAATTTATAAATCAAGCCTTCATCAAGAATTTTATCCAAGACATCATTTATCGAAGCATTTTTAAATGTTGCCGTAATCATCTTGTTCTCATTTACCTCGTCTGTTTTATAAATAACAGATAATCCAGTTTGTTTTTCCACTTCTTTCAATACCGTTTTCAAAGCTTCATTTTTAAATGTCTTACTCACTGTTTGACCATTTAAAATTACTGCAACAAAGCTCAATGAAACGAAAAGAAGTAACCGTAATAAGTTCTTTCGGTTGTTCATAGTTCTTCCTGATTTAATTTAATAATAGTTGTTACTAAATAGAAATTATTCTCTGATATATATATCCTTATCTATACGTTCGATAGTTATCGGGATGATCTCCTGCAAAGCAGTCATCACCTCTCCTATCGTTTCTCTGTTTCGCAGAGAAATACGGAAAGTCTTATCGCCTATCGACTCCGATTCCAATCGAATATTCACATCATATTGCCGGGATAGTTTTGCGACTAGTTCTTTTAATGTGATATGATCAAATTCTATACGATTCTCCGCCCATGCTTTTGATTGTGAGGCATTTACTTGGGTACGGACAAATTTTCCGGTTTCTACATTCAATCTTATTGATTCACCAGGAGACATCATAACCGGAGTCCCCTTATAATTCAACTCGACCGACCCTTCGAGCAGAGTGGTGGAAATAAACGGATCGTCCGCATATGCGGATACATCGAATTTCGTTCCTTTTACGACTACGTCATATCCATGTGTCTGTACGATGAAAGTAGCTCCCTCCTTCTTTGTGACTTCAAAATATCCCTCACCGTTCAATTCGACTTTACGATTGGCCGTATTAAACTTGTTCGAATACTTCAGTGTGGAACCTGCATTAAGCCAAACGACTGTCCCATCAGAAAGAACGACTTTGCTCTTCTCTCCATAAGGAGTTTCACATACAAAATACGTCTCCGGCTTTAATGAGGAAGAAATCTGCCAAATACCTATGGTGCCTCCTATGGTCAGAATCACGATAGCCGCAACCGCAGCAACTTGCCGCCATACGGATGACCGGAATTTTGAAACAGTAAGCATCGGGATAATAGCTTCTTGAGTGCGAATCTTGCGCTGCAAAATTTCCCATTCTCCGATTGTTCCGGAATCTGAAAAGCCTGATGCAATCCACTCCTTTTCCCATTGTCTGAATGTCGCACGATTTTCTTCGCTTTGCCCGACATACGCAAACAGTAGTTTCTCGTCTTTGCGCAGGATTCTTCCTTCGAAATACTGAATAGCTAACTCACGAATGTTTTTCTTTTCTTCCATAATTTCACTTTCTATAAGATGTAACAACTATTATTTCTTTTACCCAACCACCGATAGAAATAAAAAAGCAGGAATTTTTCGGTTCCTGCTTTTTCGCCCTAATTTTCAATGGTTTATCTTTTCCATTTTATTTATTATTCATAATAACCCAGGCAATAATCATAATATAAATATCTACCGGATACTTGTCTTTGAAGTGTTTAGAGAAGCACTGCAATGCTTTGGCAATGTGTTTTTCAACTGCCGTGGTCGATATTTGAAGTTTGTCTGCTATTTCACGATTCTTCAGTCCTTTGAAACGGCTCATCAGGAATATCTCGCGGGAGCGTTCAGGCAATTGCCCAATGACAATGTTGATCTGTTCCTGCAGCTCGTCATACAGCAGTTTGTGTTCGGCATCTAATGCGAAATCGGAATAGTAGAGCCGTTCTTCTCCATCAACAGATGCAAGATATTCAATCTGATGTTTCTCAACAATCGAAAGATGCTTCAAGTAATTCAAGCATCCATTACGCACCATCGCAAAAAGCAAAGATGTGACCGATACTGCCGACAGCAATGCCCGCTTCTCCCAGAAACGCAAGAAGCACTCTTGAATAATATCACGAGCCGTTTCTTCATCTTCAACAAAACGAATAGCATAGCCACGCAAACGAGGATAGTAGGTCTTAAAAAGATATTCAAAAGCTTGATTATTTCCTTTTTTTATTTCATCCAATAAGAATTTCTCATCTGAAAATTCAATCATAGTGTCGCATTTTAAGAACAAAAGTATAACAAAGATGTAAAATATCAGATGACAATATTATTAATATTTTTCCACTTATCCGCATTTTGGGGAATCTTTTTGTTACGCAAGCAACAAATATATAAGGAGAAAGATGATATATATCAGATATATCCCGTTTTTAAAGTGTTCATTCATCATTATTTCGAAATAATGATTACCTTTGATGTGTATAACAGCTAAAGAACCGAATATGTATGACTTGATGCGTAAACTTCCTATTGGAATACAGACCTTTGAGGATATCCGAAGGAAAAATTATTTATATGTGGATAAAACGGCATTGGTATGGCGAATGGCGAATATGGGAAAGCCATATTTCCTAAGCAGACCACGCCGTTTTGGCAAAAGTTTGTTGTTGTCTACATTTGAATCCTATTTTTTAGGGCAAAACAATCGTTTTTTTGTAATCGGTTGGTAGATAAGACTTAAAGAGTAGAAAGTTCGGTAGCCGGTAGCGATTTGGTAGCTGTGCGGGTTTCGCTGCATTGCTTCGCTCTGCTCTTGGAACTGATGCAAATATAGGAATTTTGACCGAAAAAGGGAAATGTTTCGGGGATTTTTTATTTTTCGGGATTACCGGATTACAGGAAAAGCATAAAATCAGGAGGCGGTGCAAAAAACGAGGTTGCACCCGTGGTTTTACTCGAAGTGTAAAATGTTGATTTTCAGTGTGTATTTCTGTGGTGCAAGGTGCAGCTATATTTATATATATAGCTGCACCTTGCACCAGCCACACAGGGCTGTTTTGCGGCTTGCACCGATATTCTTTTAAGTTTCTGTAAATGAGTTGGTTTTGAGTTTTGGTGTTTGTTTCGGGGGAAAGGTGGGATGAACGGGATGTTCCGATAGGGCTTGGCGGCTTCGTGTTTGCCCTGCAAGGGCTTGGCAGGTGGGGTGGCTGGAATGTCGGGCTTAGGGCAGTCTTGGGGCTTTTATTCAATCCTTTGCCCTTTGCGGTCGATGTAATACCAATCATCGCTTTCCCAATAGTGGTATTCCCCATCCGAACCGGGAGCTTCTTCCAGTTCTCCCGTGTCGGTTACTTTCGCCTTCCCGTTCTCGAAAGGAAAGCCAAAAGCGAAGCGTGGTTCTACGAGGGTATTGCCATGCTCGTCCGCATATCCGATACGCCCTTTTTCATCGACGATGCGGTAAACGCCTTCCTGCACGGGGTCGTTGCCGTTGTCATACCGGTACGGGACATAGAGGCTTGCGGGATGGCTGTTGCCGGAGGATATGGCCGTGCAGCGGTCATGATAAAGGGTGAACAGCCGTATTTCAAGCAGGATGGCAAGGACTGCAAGCACCGTGCAGACAAGGAAACGGAGGCGATAGCGTTGCCGTACCGATACATGGAACGCCCCGTAATAGTCGTGCATCATGCGGTAACGCTCCTCGGTATAGATGCGCATATTCCTCCAGAGCAATACGGGGAACGGCAGTATCAGCGGGAAAAGCGTAAGGCGGTCGTCTGTTTCGTAAAGGAAGCGGACAGCCGGAGTGCCCAAGAACTGTAAAGCGATGGCGACAGGAAACAGGAGGCAGGCGAACTGGACCACACTGATGACCGCAAAACTACGATCCGGGAAGCCGTGCCGACAACTGCGCCACGTCCAATAAAAGAGGTGGTCGAAGAATCCGGGGAGCTTCGGCCGACTGGTTCTTTTATGTGGGGAGGCTTTCTTCATACGTTGCGGCTATATAGGTGCAAATAAAACGTATTTCTTCCAAACGGAAAAGATTTTTGCGGTGAAACTTTTTGAGTGATTGGACTTTTCACTATTTTTGCTTTGATGTATAACGGTTCGTCCGTAAGGTATGAATTTGGCTTTTTCTGTTATTGCTATGGAATGGTTCGATAAGATAAGCGAGTTTATGGAGGGTCTGCCGGAGTGGTTGCAGGCGCATCCGAGGTACGGCTACCTGATCGTGGCGGGAATCCTGCTGCTGTGGCTTGTGGGGATTGTCTGCGGATGGCGGTGGACGTACTCCCGTCCGGGAAGTTGGGAAGGGAATTTCTGGCTGGGTACGCTGGGTGAAAGGAGTTACCGTTTCTGGCTGGGGCTGATCGTTGCCGCCGCAACGGGATGCGCCCTGTTGCTGTTCTTCGTAACGGGATAAGCAAGCGGAAAACAAGGAAAGGAGGAAGCTATGTTCAAGGAACCGGCATACTGGATGTATTACTTCTGGAGCAAGAACAAACGTGCAAGGAAAGACAAGGCGGTTATCTCCAATGCCACGTGGACGATGGCAATCCTGTGGCTTCTTAACCTGATGGCTCTCCATCTTTTGTTCGAGGCATGGGGATGGGATATGCTGACGGGCTGGTTCTCTTCCCTGACGGACAAGGTGGAATGGAGCAGGTTCAACCCGGTTGCCTATCTGTTCGCCGCAGCGACGCTCGCTCCTTTTATCTGGATTGCCAGAAAGTTGTATTACCGTCCTGCGAAGCTGAAAGCGATGCAGGCGAAGTACGAGACAGTGGGCGAATACCGGAAATTGCTCGGTCAATGCCTGTTCTGGCTGTATGTTATCGGCAGTTTTGCATCGTTCTTCATTATAGCCGAACAAAAGAACCATTCCAAGGAGCAACCACTGATCGAAAGGTTGCAGGAGATACGGGACGGCAAATATCCCGTTGAAAAGACGCACTCACCAACCGGCGAATGACTTTCTTCCGGCTCCCCCTGCTTACTGTCATGCCGTTCTGCGGGTGGAACCGGTACAGCCTTTCTGTTTTTTCACGACTGAATATCCGAACCTATGGAGCAAAATCCGAATCTGTAATTCAAGGAAATATCGTGACCGATACGGGGTGTCGGCAGGACATCTATTGCAAACAATTTGTAATTTCGTGTAAGATTTGTATTATTTAATATCGTGTTGAAACAAAATGAAACAGAATCTTACACTAATTCTAATGAATGAAGCCGTCCGGGAGGGATGGCGGGAATGGATGGAAAAGGTACGCAGGGTATTGCCGCAAACGGATGCGGAGCGTCCGGTGACATGGATTGCGGCGGAACGGCTCGCACGGGAGAACGGACGGATGGTGCGGCTGGTGGAGCTGCTGCGGGAACACTGCCCCGTACTTTCGTGCCGGGTAAAGGAGGAAGCCGGGCTGCTGATACTGGTCGCCTATCACCGCCACGGAAGCTCGTCAGACTTCCTGCTGGAAACGGCGGAGGCGTATTTCCGGGAGAAGGACTGCAGAGGATTCCTGTTCCTCTGCCGGATGCAGGCAAGCATCAACGCCTACGACGAATACCCGCACCTGAACGTGCTCTGCAACCGTCTGGCGGGACTGCTGTTCCGCTTCCGCCGTGAACGGGCGTCCGAGTACCGCAAGGGCATACCGCCGATGTTCGGCAAGGCGGACTTGCAGGAGGTGGAAAAGTACCTGCCGCACCTGCGGGGCTGCTCGTTCCGGGAAGAAATCGCACTGGCTCTGCCCAAGGTGAAGAACGTGGAGGAACTGGCACGGGAATGCGCCATGTCGGTCAATACGCTGGGACGGCGTTTCAAGGAGGAGCTGAACACCACTCCGCACCGCTGGCTGACGGAACAGCGGAAAGCGCACGTAACCTCCCTGCTGGCGGACACGGACATGCCCCTTCAAGAGATTGCCGACGTGTGCGGCTTCGCCACTCCGAGCTACCTGTGGGACTTCTGCAAGAAGCACCTGAAGGCTACTCCTGCCGAAATCCGTGAAATCGCCCGGTGCGCCCGTACAGTTTAGCCTCCCTTTTCCAGCCCTGCCGTGAAAAACCGACCGTCCGGGGCCGATTGGCGGACAATCCGAATCCGGCGGTGAGGATTCAGAACGTCCGTTTCCCTGCCGTCCGCTAACTTTGCGCCCTTATAAACAACATGAAACAAGATTTATATGGAAGAATATTTTAACGGGCTGCTGAAGGAGGTGGATCAGCGCATGGCGACCACAGCCCCCGGCATGGACGGCAAGGAGGTGATAGGCGTCTGCCGTGAGATGGTCTCGTACCTGAAAGGCAAGAACCGGGAACTGAAGGAGTACGCCCTCGCCCATCCGTTCGCCGGGGACGCGAAGGAGATCCTCTACTTCAAGTATTACAAACCCGCCCTGACGGGCAGGCTGCTGTACTATTACCGGGTGTACCAGATAGAGAGCGGCTGCCCCGCCTGCCTGCGTGTCGCCGAACCGTACTACCGCAAGGCGATGGAGCGTGCCGAGCGGATGATGGAACGCTACCTGCCCTTTTACCAGTATTATCACAGCGGGGCGACGTACCGGGACAGCTACTATTTCCTGCGGGCGAAGGGCGAGCTAAGCCCCGAGAGCGGCAGCTTCGTGCTGGACGAGGAGGCGGAGTTCTCCACGGGCTACGACATACTGGCGGCACGGCTGATCTCGGTGGAGATGCTGCTGGTACACTTGAGCCGCCGGATGGAGCGTGCGGCGCAGGGGACGGAGACGGAAGCCGTGCCGGAGAAGGAACACCGCTGGACGAACACGAAGGTTGCCGCCATACTGCTCGTCTATGGCATACACGTGACGGGAAGCGTGGACGAGGGCAACACCGAGATCGGCGAGCTGGCTGCGCTGTTCGAGAAGCATTTCCACGTGGATCTGGGCAACGTGTACCACGCTTTCGGCAGGCTGCGGGGGCAACAGAACCCGACGGCGTTCTTGGACGAGATGAAGGAGAGGCTGCTGAAAAAGATGCGGGACATGGATAGCCGGTAGCAAGTTGGCAACGGGGCGGCAGAGACGGCAGGACACGGGAAGGGAGCGTCCGAAGGGCTGGAAAGAGCCTTCCGGACGCTCTTTTTTACCCCGTCTCGGTCCTTTTTACCGCCCGGAACGGCGGCAAGGGCGAAAATGCGCCCCGAAAAAAAATCTTTGCCAAGGTGCTGGTATAGTGGCAGGAAAAACCGGCGAATCGGGCGACATTTGCGGCAGAAACCTAAAAATGAGTACGACAATGGAAATAATGACCATCGAGAGCAACGCCTACCGCCTGCTCGTGGAGAAGATCGAGAAGATAACCGCCTACGTGGAGGAATCCCGGAACCGGGAGGAAACGGAGCGCAAACGGAAAGAGGAAGCGGAAAGCCCTGTGACCAAGGGACGGAAAGCCGACCCGAAGTGGATGACGCACAAGGAGGTGTGCGAGGCGCTGGACATCAGCCACCGCACCCTGCAACGCTACCGCCAGAAGAACATCGTCCCCTATTCGATGATCGGGCGGCAGATACGCTATCCCCGGCAGGCTGTCGAGAGCCTGCGTGAGCGGTGGATGGTGGAGACGCCCGCCGCCAAGATCGACCGGATGATAGCGGAACATCCCCTGCATAACCGAAAAAACGGAAGCTATGGTAAGAAAGGAAGAAGTGCTGGCAAGAACCAGTAACGGGCTGGACGTGTTCCGCCACTACCTGCCCGTGAAGTGGCGGGTGGGCAGGAACTTCCTGAACCCGCTGTACGCCGACAGCAAGGCTTCGTGCAACGTGTATTACGACCGCCGGAGCGGTACGTACCGGATGAAGGACTTCGGCAACGGGGACTATTCGGGAGACTGCTTCTTCCTCGTGGCGAAGCTGAAAGGGCTGGACTGCCGGAACGCCGCCGACTTCGTGGAGGTGCTGCACACCATCGACCGGGAGCTGTGCCTCGGACTGGACGGGGACAGCCCGACCGACGGGACGGTGGGAACCGGGGGCTGTCGGAGATTGCGGCTCGTGCCGGGCGCAAGGGGCGGCGGTGCCGGGGAAGCCGGAACGGACACGGAAGAGGCGGCTGTGTCCGCCGACCGTCCCGAACCGAAGCCCTACCGGGCGGCGGAGAAGCCCTTCACCGAGGGGGAGCTTGTCTACTGGGGCGCATCGGGCATCACCGTGGAGGTGCTGCGCCGCTACGGGACGGTATCGCTCGCCGAGTACCGGGGCGAGACGAGGGAGGGCAAGGCGTTCGGTTTCAGTTCCACCCCGGCGGAACCGATGTTCGGGTACAGGGGGAAATGGGGCGTGAAGGTCTATCGCCCGATGTCGGAGGTGCGCTTCGTCTATGGCGGGCACACGGGCGACAACTACTGCTTCGGGCTGGAGCAACTGCCCTCGAAGGGCGACCTGCTCTTCCTCACGGGCGGCGAGAAGGACGTGCTGACGCTGGCGGCGCACGGCTTCCACGCCATCTGCTTCAACTCGGAGACCTCGGTCATCCCGGCGAAGACCGTGCGCAAGCTGGTCTATCGCTTCAAGCACATCGTGCTGCTGTACGACACGGACAAGACGGGGCTGGAATGCTCGGAGAAGCACCGTGCGCAACTGGCGGAGTACGGGGTGAAACGGCTGGTGCTGCCATTGTCGGGGACGAAGGCGGAGAAGGACGTGACGGACTACTTCAAAGCCGGGCACACGAGGGAGGAGCTGATGGGGCTGTTCCTGAAACTGCTCGACACGCTGTACGGGGACACGCTAGCGATGCTGAAATCGTGCGAGATCGACTATGACCACCCGCCCGAACAGGCGGTCGCCATCGTTACCGCCGGGGACGTGCCGTTAGGCTCGGAAGAGAACATCCTCTGCATCACGGGCGGTGAAGGGACGGGCAAGAGCAACTACACCGCCGCACTGGTCGCCGGGGCGATCATGGAACGGGAGACGGACGCCGATCTCTTGGGGGTGCGGGTGGAACCGAACCGCAAGGGGCGTGCGGTGCTGCTCTACGACACGGAACAGAGCGAGCAACAGCTCCACAAGAACACGGGGCGGCTGCTGCGCCGTGCCGGGCGTGAGCGGATGCCGGAGTATCTGCACGTGTACTGCCTGACGGGGATGTCGAGAAGCGAGCGGTTGACCGCCATCGTGCAGAGCATGGACCGGTACTACTACCTGCACGGGGGCATCCATCTGGTCGTCATCGACGGGGTGGCGGACCTGATCCGCTGCGCCAACGACGAGGCGGAGAGCGTGGCGCTGATTGACGAGATCTACCGGCTGGCGGGAATCTACCGCACGTGTATCGCCGCCGTGGTGCATTTCGTGCCGAACGGACTGAAGCTGCGGGGACACCTCGGCAGCGAGCTGCAACGCAAGTCCGCCGCCATCCTCTCCATCGAGAAGGACGAGAACCCGGAGGTGTCGGTGGTGAAGGCGTTGAAGGTCAGGGACGGCAGCCCGCTGGACATTCCGCTGATGCAGTTCAGATGGGACAAGCAAGCCGGGATGCCCGTCTATGTGGGCGAGAAGCCGAGGGCGGAGAAAGAGAAGCGCAAGGAGAAGGAGCTGGCGGAGATGGCACGGGAGGCGTTCGCCCGGCAGGAGAAGTACGGCTACATCGAACTGTGCGAGCTGATACAGGAGATGCTGGAAGTGAAGGAACGGACGGCGAAAGGCTACATCCGCTATATGCGGGAAAAGGAAATCATCGAAAAGGAGGGCGACTGCTATGTACACGGACAGGGAAGAGTTTGAGGGCTGGATGGAGCGCATCATGGAACGCTTCGACCGGACGGAGAAATTGCTGGAAAGGGTGCTGAAGAAGAACAACACGCTCGACGGCGAGGAGGTGCTGGACAACCAAGACCTGTGCCTGCTGCTGAAGGTGGGCATCCGCACGCTGCAACGCTACCGTGCCATCGGGGTGTTGCCGTACTTCACCATCAGCGGCAAGGTGTTCTACCGCACGAAGGACGTGCACGAGTTCATCCGCACCCGTTTCGCCGACGTGGAGGAACGGGCTGCGAAACGCAAGGAGAAGGAAGCCCGGAAAGAGGAAAGGCGCAGGAAAAGGGGGTTGTTCCCGTGAAAATGACATTTTTCTGACGGTGCTTTTGGTGGATGAAGCCCTGCCGGATCGTGAGATTAGGCGGGGCTATTGTTTTGTTATTCGGGAAGTTTCGCTATCTTTGCTCCACGAAGACAGAAGGCGGTGCTTTCGGGCACGCCCGCTGTCGTGACATAGAAGATTCATGCCCGGCTTGGAAACAGGCAGGGATTGATATACATATTGTACGTTCGCTGAACGTCTTGGAATAGAAAACTGGTAATTTTTGACAAACAGGACGGATGGTGTAATGCACATGCTGTATGCTTATACGGCGTGCGCTTACCTATTCTGTTTGTCGGGTATACCAGTGCCTCTATTCCGGAATAGCGTGAGTTCACGCCGTTCTTTTGGGTGCGAGGCGGACATAATCCTTAAAAACACATTGATATGAAACAGATTACCTTGCACGTGTACCAATCCATTGACGGTTGTCCGGTCAGATCGGACAAGTATTTCGATGCGGCGGTGGACGCCTCCGGCTGCGTGCTGATCGACGAGGAAACCTACCTGCGCATTTACCTGAACCATCTGGGCTGGCCGCTCACGGCAAAAGAAACTTTGGTCGTGACGGACGGCTGTATTGATTTGACGGAGAAGGAACGGGTGCGGTTTGTTACAGGGGATGCGGCAGCGGAACTGCGGGGAATAAAAGCGGACGGCGAAGGTACGGTAACGGCTTACGGAGCGGAAACCGGGGCTTTGCTCTTGGATAACGGGCTGGCGGACGAAATCGTGGTGATAACCGTGCCGGTACTGGTCGGCGGCGGTGAGAAGGCACTGGAGTGCGGGCTGAATGACGACAGGACGTGGGTCGTGCGGTCGAGCAAGGTATTGGAGGACGGGAAAATCCGGACGGTGTACGGAAGGGTATGCCCATGAAATGCAAAAAGCCACTGAAAAGTGGCTTGGGTCATTCAGGAAAGGATGACGGGTTATAAAAAAACGACCCGCCGATTTGAGCATTATCAAGAGGCTTGGCGGGTTCTATTGGTGCAAAGATAAGGTAAATTCTTTGAAAGACAAAAGAATATTAAATTTAGGTAATACCGTTGCCTAAATTTGAGGTACAAAATAACAAAGGTGCATCAATGATGCACCTTTGTTGTATAATATGTAACTGACAAACATTACAATGCCGTTGGCAATGACTGAGTGTCAATAATTCTCTTTTTATAAAAGATTTTTTGGAAAGAAGACAATACACTACTGTCAATCCATTTAGAATGTGAAGCAAAAAAAGTATCGGCAACCTTGATATATTCTTTGGGTGCCTCACATTTTCTTAATGAATTGGAAATTAACATCATCCCTTTAAGTTTAGACTTAAAGAATCTATTTTTTAATCCATTGCGGTACAGAAAATCAAAATAGACCTCTGCATCGGCAATGTTGAGATTTGCCAATTCAGTCTGAAGCTCTTTCCAGTAGTAGTTCGTCATTTCTGACGATAAAATAACCACTAACAAGCTCCGTCCTTGCAAGGGGATTATTTGAAATTCTTTATTTTCCATTTTACCAATTATTACATATATTATTAATAATAACAAGGCAGTCCTTAATAATGTTTACGGCTTCATCGTATTCAAGGGTTCTACTTGTTTCCACATTAAAACTGTCCACATGGAATGTCGAGTGCCTATGTTGATTGAAGAATGAATATCCTTGTTCCAAAGCCTGCTTCAAATGTAGATTGTTGTCATACGTTCCGATACCACTTTTAAAGCAATACGCCCCACTATTATTTTTCTGAAAATATGTCCCGTATTCGTCAAAATCAGGCGCATCTTCCAAAAGACGAGTGCGCAATACCGCATCTAACGCTTTCAAAATGCCAAAAGTATAACATCCATAATCATCCACCTTAACCGCAGAGTTAGCCAAATTGATTGAAGTATTGATAAAGTTTTCTATCACACTTCCATCAATATGCTCTCTGTTTCCAATATACTTGCTAAGATCGTTGTCTAATGCATAGCCAGCACGTGCTTGGATAGCAAACACTTCTTCTATAGCTTCGGAAGGAATGGAAGATATAGCTTGCAACACTTCGGTTATAAATTCCACATAAAATGATGTGATACATCCTTGTACCATTAATGTTCCGTTATTATAAAAGATAACAGAAACCTTAGCATCGTATTTCCCTTTCAGATGATATTGGTTCCGGATGTTCGGACTCTTATCCGTGTTTACTTCGGAAACAACAACATTATTATATTCTTTTACCGCTGAAATCAATGTATCAAAATCATCGCTCCTTACACCTTTCAATTTGAAGCATTTTTGATCCATATCCGGTATCGCAGTCTGTTCCACAATATACTCCCAACAATCCTTGCAAATTCCATTCAAAGTTCCATTTTTGCCTTGTATATTATGAGAAACTTGTCCACCAGTAATAAAACAATTTAATGTGCTTTTTTCCTGATTTTTTATATTGATAATCTCTATCTGCTTTTGCTTTCCTTGGTTACATTCCTTTATGTGAAGCGTATAAGCAGGGCGGGCAGCAATAAATTCTTTTGCTACTTCATCTATTTTCTCAATAGCCAGAGAGTATTTTTTAGTCGCCATTACATTCAAATTGGTCTGCAAAGTTATACATTTTATTTATATTACAATGTAGATCAGTATATTATTAACTATATTATTAATTTACAAGAGAACTACATGGTTGTTTTTTAACAATTGTGCTTAAAAGCCTTTACGGGTACAAGACCTTGAAATCCCGTGGGCTGCCGCCGTCTGTCAAGCCGTCCTGCCGGAGCCGCCGGAGGGTCTCGGCTGCCGATCCGCTGCCGAAGTTGCGGACACAGTACAGGCGGGAGAAGCGGAAGCGGTGGAGGTGGACGAGCAGGTGCTCCACGGTGAAGACGCCCAACTCCCGGCACGCCCGGACGATGCGCTGCGACAAGCCGAAGGTGTCGAGCGGGGTATCGAGCAGGCGGCGGAGCCTGCCCGGTCTGCCGGGCTTGCCCCGCTGTTGCGCCACGTCTTCGTAGATGGTGGCGACCCGGTTGCGGCTGAACAGGGCGGCAAGGGATGCGCCGTCGATCATCAGGATGCCGTCGAAACGGGCGTAGGCGATGTGGTTGCCGTTCATCCAGAGGGTGATGCGCAGCTCGTCCGTGCCGCAGAGCCGGGCGGCTTCCGCCACGGTGATCCAACCGATGCCGTTCATCGCCTGCGCTCCTTTCCTTTGGGCTTGTCCGTGCGGGGCGGGAACCCGTACACGGTGCGGAAGTCCTTGTCGAAGGTGAGGTACGCATCGAAGGGCTTGCCGTCCCTGCTCCTGAAGCCTTTGATAAGGGATGTTTTGCCTTTGGTCACGAGGTCGGCAATCTGGCTGTCGGTGAGCTGCTTCTCCCCCTTGTTGCGGAAGACGGTAAGCCCACAATCGACGTTGCTGCACTTGGCGACCTTCGGGTAAAGGAGGATGCGACCGGAACGGCACTTGGGACACGGGATATGTCCGCCGTCCGCCACCGATACCTGCACTTGCAGGAGTTCTTCGGTAATCTGGGCGGCATAGACCTCGATGCCCTTGCGGAAGGTGTCGGGATTCATCTCCCCGCTCTCGATCTTGGCGAGGGCGGTCTCCCACTGCCCGGTCATCTCGACATCGGCGATGCGCTTGTCCTTCACTATCTGGTACACGGCAAGCCCCTTGCCGGTCGGTACGAGGCTCTTCTTCTCCCGGCGCACGTAGTCCCGGGCAAAGAGGGTCTCGATGATGGAGGCACGGGTGGCGGGCGTGCCGATGCCGTTCCCTTTCAGGCTGTCCCGCAGCTCGTCGTCTCGCAACTCCCTGCCGCAATGCTCCATCGCCGAAAGGAGGCTGCTCTCGGTGTGCAGGGGACGGGGCTTGGTCTGTTTCTCCACGCACTCCGCCGATTGCAGGGGGAAAGCCTCGCCGGGCTGCAAGGGCGGCAAAGCGGCTGTACCCTCGTCGTCCTCGTCCCGCTCGCCACGCACGGCACGCCATCCGGCAGACCTGACGACCGTTCCCTTGGCGGTGAACACGCTGTTTCCCGCCGTGAAGGAGACGGTGGTAACATCCTTGAGGCAACGGGCGGAGAAGGCTTCGAGCAGGCGGGCGGCTACCATGTCGTACACCGTGCGCTCGTCGGCGGACAGCTCGCCGGGCAGACACTCGGTGATGATGAGCGCATGGTGGTCGGTAACTTTCCCCGCATCCACGCTGCGGCGGTTGAGCGAAGCTCCTTTCAGGGCGGCGGCATGGGCGGCGAAAGCCGGGTACCGCTTCAGCAGTGCGATGCGGTCGGGTATCTCGTCGAACACATCGTCCGAGAGGTAGCGGGAGCCGGTACGGGGATAGCTCAACACCTTCTTCTCGTAAAGCGACTGGGCGACGGAGAGGGTCTTGTCCGCCGAGAAGCCGTACCTGCCGTTCGCCTCTTTCTGCAAGGCGGTCAGATCGTAGAGCAAGGGAGGCTCTTGGCTCACTTCCCTGCGCTGCACGTCGGCAACCTGCACCGTCCCCGTTGCGGTAACAGCGGCGAGGGCGGCGTTTGCCGCCGGAAGGGTTTCGTAACGCAATTCAGAGATGGCGGCGAAGGGCGTGCCGTCCTTTTCCGCCGTAACCTTCAGCCGGAAATAGGTCTGCGGGGTGAAATCCCTGTTCTCCAGATAACGGGAGCAAATCATCATCAAGGTGGGCGTCTGCACCCGTCCGAGGGAGTAGATGCCCTGCCCGGCGGCGATGGAAAGCGCTTGAGTCGCATTCAATCCAATCTCCCAGTCGGCGATGGCACGGGCTTCGGCGGCACGGTAGAGGTTGTCGTAGTCGCTGCCGGGTCTGAGGTTGTCCAGCCCTTCCCGGATGGCACGGTCGGTCAGCGAGGAGATCCAGAGGCGCAGGCAGGGTTTGCGGCAGCCAAGGTAATTGTAGATGTACCGATGAATGGCTTCGCCCTCACGCCCGGCGTCGGTCGCCACGACGATACGGTCGGAACGGTCGAAAACCTCCCTGATGACCTTCAACTGTTTGAGCACGCCGGGGTCGGGCTTGTACTCCTTGCCCTCCCGTATCTGGCGGGGGATGTACTTGAACTCCTGCGGCAGAATGGGCAGGTTCTCACGCCGGAAGCCCGTGTAGCCGTATGCTTCGGGCATGGCGAGCTGGACGAGATGGCCGAACGCCCAGGTAACGAGGTAGCCGTTACCTGAGAGGTAGCCATCGTGCCGCTCCCGGACATTCAACACGTTTGCTATATCCTTCGCTACGGAAGGCTTTTCAGCGATGACTGCTGTAATCATATTTCTTTAAAATTTAACGGTTTGACAAAAGTTATCCCGCCGCTCGGACGGGATAACCGGGTAATTCATTTACAGAATGGCGGGGGAAATCATCGACGGACACCCCGGCTGCGCTTGGGCTTGTCGGGCTGTTCCTGCTTCTGTGCCTGTTTCCGGTCCTCTTTCTGCTCCTGCCTGCGCTCCTGCTGCTGTTTCTGCTCCCCGGTGGGTCGCTGCTGTGCGGATTGCAGGGCTTCTTTCAGGTTGCGGGTCGCCTCGACGGTCTTGCCCTCGGAATTGACCGCCACCTGCACCTCGTTCTCCACGGCGGGCTTGACACGCCCCTCTTCGAGCGCCGCCTTGTAGTCCTTGGGGAACATGAAGGCGGGCTTCTCGCCGGGCTTCCATGTGATGTAGCCTTGGTAGGCTTTTCCTTTCTTGTCCACCAAGCCGGAGACCTTGACCGTTCCCCCGGCTTCGAGTTCGAGGCGGGACTTCTCGGTAAGCTCCTGCTTGCGGAAGGTCTTCGGTACCTCCTGATTGGCGGTCTGTTTCAGGTTCGCCTTGTACGCATCCATCGCCAGCCTGCCCCGGTCGCCGAAGAGAAATTCGAGCTGCATCTTGGCTGCGCTGAACTGCACGGGTGCCGGGTAGAGCTTGGGCTGCTCCCCCTCCTTGGCTCTGGAAAGGAACTGGCAGACCACCGCCTCGCCCTGTTTGAGCCGGGCTATCTCGTCCGGGGTGAAGGTATGCCCGTTCTTCTCCGCCGGGATATTGACCTTGGAGAGCGGGAAGGCGACCAGCTCGTTGGTCTTGAGGTTGCGGCTGACAAGGGCTTCGACCTGCTCGCCCGCCCGGTTGGTGACAGTCGCCGGATGCCCCATGTTGCCCGTCTGCCGGAGCACCTGCTTGTCGGAGTCGGTGATGTCGTAGCCGAAGAACTGCTTCTGCATCTTCTCCGGGTCGAGGATGCCGTGGCTGCACACGGTCAGCCTGCCGTCCGTGCCGGGCTTGAGCGAGAGCTGGCTGTCGTTGCTGTGCGAGATGCCGTCGAAGTGGAAATGCACCCGGACGGTCTTGTCGGTCTGGAAGCCCCGGAGCATCTGGTCGAGCATCCCGTTGACCTCGATCTGCTCCCGCTGCACGCCGAGGGCGGCGAGGCTGTTCCAGTCGATGTCCTCCGGGCGGTACTTGTACTGCGGGTTCTGTTCGGTCTGCCCGGCGGACTGCTGCGGCGCACCCTCCGGCTGTTGCTGCTGCCCGGCTTGGGTCTGCTGCTGCGCCTGCACGGGCGGCTGCACCTCGTACTGTGCAACGAGCGGCTCGCCCGTCTTGACGGACTGGCTCTCCCGTTGCCGGAAATCGGCGGCTACCCGCTGCACCTCCTCTTCCGGCACACGGAAGAAGTGGAAGCGGGTCGGGTCTTTCAACTGGTTCCAGAGGTTGGAAAAGAAATTCGAAAACATATCGCCGTGGCGATCCACCCGCAGGAGGTCGTTGTTGTCCTCCAGCGGGTTCTTGGTCTGTAACTCGCCGTCCTTTACTCCGCTGACGGCTTGGAGCGTGCCTTTCTCGTCCATGACGAGCAGGATGTCCATCAACTGCTGGCTGCTGTCCGGTCGTTCGTCCATAATCTAATGTTTTTAAATGGTGAATACTATTGGTTCTCAAGTGAAACCGGGCGTAAATATAGAGGGAGAAACACGGGGAACGTGCAAGTCCGGGGCGGGCTGTCCGCACTTGTCGTCCGGTTCGCAGGTTTGTCGCAGCCCTTTCCTGTGAAAAATACAAAAAAATCATGCCCCACACGCATTTTTCTCCTCCGGAAAACGGCGATAATTCGTTGTTTTCTCTATATTTGTAAAATATGGGTAATGAGGGACACGGTCTGTCATTGCCACCCATGCGATGCGTATGAAAGTTTATCAGAGCAAACCGAGAATAACGCTTTCACCTGCCATCCGTGACGGGCAGAAATACGTGGAAGTGGAGTTCGACGAGGACGATGCCATCCGGCTGTCGCTGTCGAAAGAGAAGGGCGTGCGGTTCGAGGGGGACAGAGCCTACCTGCCGGAAGAAGGCTTCGACCTGTCCGGCTTTTTCGACCGCCATGTGGAAACGGCGTATATCAATTACTCCGCCCTGAAAAACACCTTGCCCAAGAAGAGCGGGAAAACCAGCCCCGCCATCCCGCCCGGCTATGCCGAGACGCTGCGGCAACTGCGGTACAGCGAGCATACCGTCCGTGCGTACACTGTCTATTTCAGGGAGTTCCAGCAATACTTTGCGGGAAGAAACCTTCGCTACATCCGACCGGAAGAAATCAACGCCTACATCGTACACCTGATTGACACACGGAGGATCTCGTCGTGCCAACAGAACTTGCGCATCAACTCGATCAAGTTTTATTTCGAGAAGGTGCTGGGACAGGAACGGAAATGTTACGAGGTAAAGCGAGCCAAACGGGAACGGACGCTGCCCGACGTGCTGAGCAAGGAGGAGATAAAATCCATCCTTGACGCAACCGGTCCGGACATCCGGCTGTTCTGCATGTTCTCGTTGCTCTACTCCGCCGGGTTGAGAATCAGCGAGCTGCTGGACTTGAAGCCCCACGACATCAACGTGAGCCGTTCGCTGATACGGGTACGGCAGGGCAAAGGGAGGAAAGACCGCTACACGCTGCTGTCGAAGCCCCTTGTCAGGAAGCTGACCGAGTACACCAAGCTGTACAAGCCGCAGGAATGGCTGTTCGAGCGGTACAAGGGCGAGCCGTTCACGGAGAGCATCGTGTCGAAGAAGCTGAAAGAGGCGGCGAAGGAAGCCGGAATAACCAAGCGGGTGTACCCCCACCTGTTGCGGCACTCGTTTGCCACGCATCTGATCGAGCAAGGCACGGACTTGAAAATCGTGAAAGAGCTGTTGGGACACAACCAACTGAAAACGACGGAAATGTACGTGCATATAGCCGACACTTTCAAGAGCAGCATCCGCACTCCATTGGATGATATTCTTGAAAGTGGTAATGAGATAGTTAAATAAGAAAATAACAGCGAAAACCGCTGATAATTACATGTTCAAGGCCTTGAAGTTACTATTAGACTGTATAATAGGCAGTTGCAAACAGGAAAGATGATAGATTTACTCGACATATCGGCACAATCGGAAGGCTGCGGCACTGAAAAGAAGTACCGCTTGGCAGACTATTTCAACCGTTGGTGGGATGAGTACGCCAAGCATCCGACAGAGTATATCACCCCGGAACAGTATAAGGCTGCAAATGCCATAAGGGTATGCCGCACCGCCGCTTTGGGGATAGATACTTATGCCTGCCCCGAATGTGGTGAAGTCCGGGAAATCTACCATAGCTGCAAGAACCGTTTCTGCCCCACGTGCGGATGGCGTGACACGCTCAAATGGGCTGCACGCATGAAAGACAAGCTGTTGCGTGTCCCTCACCGCCACGTGGTGATGACCCTGCCCCATGTATTGCTTGACTTGGTGAAGCGCAACAAGAAAGAAATGCTCAACATCATGATGCGCACGTCGGCGGAAGCGTTGAAAATCTGGATGATGAAGGCTTTCGGGCTGAAAGTGGGCGTGATAGCCGTGCTACATACCTACGGGGAAACCAAGCAGTACCATGTCCACACGCACATGCTCCTATCATGGGGTGGCATTGACGGGAACGGGAGGATTGTCGTTCCGGAAAGGTCAAAGGTGAACGACGCTTTCATCAGGAGCATATTCAAACACACGTTCGATAAGGCTCTGATAGAGTTGTTTGACAACGGAAAGCTCAAACATGACTTCCGCAACCGCATGGAGTTCATGAGTTTTATCAAACACGTGGTAAACAAGAAGCAGTGGATTGTTCATCTGGAGCCGCCTCTGGAAATGCCCGAACAGGTGATACAATATATCGGGCGGTATTCCAAAAGAGCGTGCCTGAGCGAATATAAAATCACGGCGATGGAAGACGAGAACATCACGTTCCGTTACCGTGACTATCAAAACTCCCCCGACAGGAGGAACCCGTTGGAGAAGGAACTGACCCTGCATTACCGTGAGTTCTTTCCCCGGTTGATGCAGCATGTACCCCTACATTATTTCCGTATCGTGAGGTACTACGGCTTTTACTCCAACAAAGGCAATTTGCCGGGGGAATACTTCGGACGGGACGAGGATGTGATGCAAAACGCCCCGGCAGAAGAAAGCGATTACGAGAATCCTTTCTTCTGCGAGTGCTGCCAACGTGCGAGAATTTATGTACATACAATAATAACAAGACGGACTGTTTTCGATGAATCACCTGAAACACTTGTGTTTAGCAGGTCTGACATACGAAAACAAAAAGTCGCATAATGAAATAACGGGATAGCTATGCACTTTCGTAAAGGAAAACATGGAAATCCCACGAAAAAGCAATGAAAGGAGGACAAAAAATGATTGGTGAACGGAACATCATACCGGGAAAATCCCGGAAACGGAATGAAAATTTCCCTTATCGGCAAAAGGAAAGTGCAGGGGGAAAATTGAAGTTCTATAATATTAATTATAAGGTAAGCAACCTGAACGGTTGCTTGGAGAGTTAAATAAAGCAGCCTAAGGGCTGCGAAATGCGGCCTCGAACATAAGGATAAATCGCCCCAAAAGGCGATTATCCTCCTTAACATTACATAAGGATAAATCGCCCCAAAAGGCGATTATCCTCCTTAACATTAGCCACTTAAAAATAATAATAAAAATGACACATAACGAAGCCATAGAACTATTGTTGAAAGAGTACACTTCTTCTGACAAGAAGCAGCTTACTGAGCTATTCATACAAACCTTGCCAATAGGTCGGATTCATTTTGGGCTTCAAGTTTTGTCGAAAATGAAAACATATTATGTTCATTCATATTCAATATACGACATTCCTAAAACAGGTGATTTTTACAAAGACGAGAGGTTGTGGATAAAAGAAAATAAAAAACTATTCTTAGAAAGAAAATACCTCTCCTTTGAGAATATGACCGTAGAACAACAAAGAGAAATTATGGATGAACCTACAATAAACTCTTGTTATATTTGTTCGTCTTCCTTTGAGAAAGATATTGAAAAATATCCATTCAATCCCAAATATGGGGTGAATGAATCTGATGTTTTTCACATGGTACAATGCTTACAGCAAGAGAATAGGGAAAGTGTGAATTTCCTGTATGATCCCAAACAACAAAAGGAGGGGCTGAGTATTCTTAAAGAAATCTTTGAGACTATCACATCCGTGCAGGAATCAGACGGGATTCGCTATGTGTACAAATTGTTGAAGAAAAAAGAATTTTTCAAGCATTGGAAGAAAGAGGAAAAGCGTATAAGTGTTAAGTTTGCAGAATTAGCTTTACAACGTCTGTTGGAAATAATGGGATACCTTAGTATTCTCCACACTGAAAAATATAGAGGTTCCTTTTATGAGTTTAATGAAGGATGTACTCCAAGAAGCAGCCGAAGTTCTGATTGGAATTACCCAGTGGATTTTTGGAGAGGCAAAAACGGCATTGATAAGATAGCTTTTCAGTATTGGTTTGGAGAGTATGATGAACTTGAAAAATTCTGGAAACAATAGAGCGACTAACAAACGGATTAATCTACCAACAGCCGATTATCCACCTAACATTATGCACCAAAGATATAATATAAAAACAATAAGAATATGAAAGAAGAAAATTATCCAACTGGAGCTTTTGTAGCCTTTGTGTTATTATCACAAAATGAATGGGATATTAAAAAACTCATCAACGACTGCAAGGCAGATTGGAACATAGAAATTCCATATGACGGCAATGAAGAAGCGTTGGTAGCTGTTATGGGAGATGTTACACTTGCAGTAGCCATTATGCCTGCACCTGTTCCTAATCAAGAGGCGGAACATTATGCAGGAGCAAATTACATGTGGAAAGATGCAGTAGAAGTGACTAAAAGCCACAAGGCACATCTCATGGTTTCTGTATTGGGAAAGGATGCCAATCTATTGGAACGAGGGAAACTATTTACAAAAGTCGTTTCTTCATGCCTTAAACAAGAAAGAGCCATTGCTGTCTATACTGATGGAACTGTGTTCTATCCCCAGTTTTATTGTGATGTTGCATCTGTAATGCAGCAAGATGATGAAGCATTGCCTATATTGGATTGGGTGTGGTTTGGCGTATATCGCACCGAAGAATGTGCAGGTATATATACCTACGGAATGAGAAAATTTGGTAAAGAAGAAATGGAAGTTTATGCTGCCAATGCCGATCTGAATGATGTTCGCGATTTTCTGCTTGATATAGTTACATATGTTTTAGACTGCGATGTAACTTTGAATGATGGCGAAACCATCGGATTTTCGGAAGAACAAAAGCTCAGGATTACCCTTAGTGATGCGGTTGCATTGGATGGAAAGAGTTTGAAACTTGAATATCCACAATAAGAAGGCGCATAACAAACGGATAAATCTCCTATAACAGTCGATTATCCGCCAAACATTACTAACGATAACAAATTTGTATGAAAGTTTTTATTGGAGGTGAATTGGAACATAGTATTTCTGATAAGTTTCGTAAAGCAAGAAACTCTGTAATAGAATATATGGATTGTCTATGTGATATTTCATATATTAATGAACTAAGTTTCTATGTATTCTGCTTAAAAGGATTTACTACAAATCCATTAAGTAGATATTCGAAAAAACGTAATCGGATAGAATTGGAAATTCTACTCCCATTTGATAAATTTGAAACAGCAAATGATTCTCAATGTGTTGAGATATTGAAACAAAGTATTCTTGATGCTATTGAGAACTATAAAAATAAAAACATTCCACAACAATATATTGATGTAATTGTAGAAAAAATGAAAGCATCAATTAATGAATGAATTCGTTAGTAACAAACAGCACTACTGCTTAAAGCGGAACGCTGCCGAACATTAGCAACTAATTAAGCCAAATGAAATATGGAAATAAATTTTATAGCAAATGAAATAGTATATGAAGTGACAGAATACAACTCATATTTAGTTGGTTTTGCTGATGATAAGAATGAACCCAAAGAATATGTAATTGTCGAAAGAGCATTAGAATTTGATGAACAGGATATTAAATTAGGTATGGACTCATATTATTTTGAGTATTCAGACCAATCTAATTCTGGATATGGATTATGCGACAAAGTCATTTTACGTCAAAATGAGATTGTCTTTTCGGCAAAACATAAATGTATGGATGATATTACTTCAATAACTGTGTCATATAATGAAAATATAATTGAAGATGTAAATGAGTATAGAAAAATGCTTTCAAATATCTTTGGAGATATTTTGATTATTGAACAAGTTGCTAACAAACAGATGAAACCTTAAGGTAAAGTGGTTTATCTGCCAAACATTAATCGCTGAGAAAAATATGAATAATTGGATTGAAACATCAGGAAGCCCATTTGTCATTGTTGAGCAACAATATGCCCATCAATGGAAGGGTCAAGAAAACTACAATGCTATATGTAGCGTAACAGATTACTTGGGGAAAATCTATATAGACAATCATGTCTTATTGGTAATGGGAGATGAACCGATGGCTACACGCATAGTAAATAAAGATGGAGCAATCTTAATAATCCGCTGGAAGTATGCTCCCGATTATTTAACGGTGGAAAAACTTCTGGAGAATGATATCGTAAACGGGATTGAACCAATAGAAGAAGTTGAAGTAAAATGGGATTCTACTGAATTAGTCCTATTTGATTCTTTGTCTCCCTATTGTGAAGCGTCGGTTAAAGTTTTTTTATCATTACAAAAAACATCTTGTATAATAAAAACTTATCTTTATCAAAAAGACGAAGTATCTTTAATAATACATTCAATCCAATAAAGACGATTAACAAGCGGCTCAACCTCCCCTTAAAGGTCGGTTAGCCACCGAACATTAGCTACTTGTAATAAAAAGAAAAATATGAATTGGAGTAATTACCTATCAGATAAAAAATGTCCTTCGCCTCCATATGCGCATTTAGGGGTATTGGAAGGAGAGGTGTGGGGATATTGGGATTTATCCCAAGTTCCAAAGGGTACTAAAATTTTGTCCTTACCTACACCATTAAAGAGAACCAAACTATCTTACAATAATTGGAACGCTCTGAGGAATAATGATGAAATTGAGGCAATAAAATTGGGTGATATTGACGAAGAACGCATTGATGTTTTGTCTTCATTGCCCAATTTGAAATACTTGGAGATCAGCTGTAATAAACAAGATGAGTTCCCGGAACTATCTACATTAAAATCATTGCAGATCCTTGTACTTGCCAACATAAAACGAGTAGATAATATTGAATTTCTGAAAGAACTTTCTGATTTGAAGACTCTTTATATATGCGACCTTAATCATCTTTATGATTTATCTCCGATAGCCGAATTGAGAAGTTTGCAAGAATTGTTTTTATCTAATGGAGGAATGTGCGGAGTCGGTAAGCCCGTTAAAAGCATGGAGCCGCTTTCCCGTTTACTTGAACTTGAATATTTACATTTTTGTGTAACAGTTGAGAATCGGAATTATGATATTTCTTCACTATTTCCCCTTAAAAAGCTAAAGCATTTATCTATCTTACCAAGATTTCTTAAAAAAGGAAATGAAGAAAAACTTAAGGAAATGTTGCCTTTGCTAAATTGGTAAAGTAGCTAACAAACAGCACTACCGCTTAAAGCGGAACGCTGCCAAACATTACCAACAATTACTTTATGAATAAAGAAATAGAAATACTTATAGCAGCCATAACAAAAGCCGCAAGAATGGCTTTCCAAAAGTTGTTTAGCAATGGCGAACATTTTTATTATTGTGCGCTTCTGACGACAGGTGAAGGTTTTGCTCCTGTTATTTCTGCATGGTCGTGGGAAGCATTAGCCAGAGTAACACAATTGAACTCTGAAACATATGCACAAAGTATAAAGTGGTCTTATGCAGACTCGCCATATTATGCTTTTGGCTACGACGAATATTTTAGTGATGTAAAACAGCTCTTTGAACATCGAGCTAATATTGATAGTTTGAATGATGAAGATTGGGGAAAGGAGTTTGATGTCAGGCTAACTGCTATGGTGAAAGCAATGTCAATTCTTGATAAAGAAGGACTTTTTGCACAAAACCAATCACGCCGCAGTATTTTGATAAATGTAGAATTAATGCCGCCTGATGCTTCAAATGTGCAAAGAGCATTAGAGCTAAACAACTCCGAAGATATTGAAGAATATCTTCAAGAAGCTGCTGAAAGTGAATAATAAAGTTGGTAACAAAGCGTGATAACGCTTGACAGCGTTCCCCGCTAAACCATTATAAACTCGTAAAATAAAAATATGATTGAAGCACTGAAAAATATAGGATTCATCGTTACAGAACGATTGGAAAGAAAAGAATTAAGCTCTGATTTACAAAATCGGTACTCCGAACTTCCTGCGGACTATCAGGAGTTTTTACAACGGTTTCAGACAATCACGAATGAAAGTGATAATGTTTGGTTTAATTCCATAGAGGACTTTAACGGAGAAAGCGATAGCGGATTCCGTTGGAATGAATTTGAGCTGATGGGACTTGAGGCGTTGGCAG
>NZ_GG774806.1:192116-197704 GCF_000163675.1 Bacteroides sp. D22
TAGAGGACTTTAACGGAGAAAGCGATAGCGGATTCCGTTGGAATGAATTTGAGCTGATGGGACTTGAGGCGTTGGCAGATGATAAGGAATCCTGTGATATGATACGCCTGTTTTGGGATAGCCATATTCCTATTCTTATGTCAGTAAAAGATGGATACCAATACTTGTGCATAGATTTATCTCCGGAAAATTACGGTAAAATCTATTATGGAGTTGAACCTGAATTTGAAGATTCGGCAGAATTTGTTTGCGATAGCTTTAATCATTTATTAGAAATGTTGTCTTCCAATAAAAAGAATGATATACTGACAAATTTCAAATAGGTTTATAACAAGCAGATAAATCTCTCTGAAAGATTGATTATCCACCGAACATTATGTGCCACAAAAAAAGAAAATGAGAATATGAAACAAGAATTTGAAGGTTTTGATTTTACAAACTTTTGGGATGATAATTACTATGCCCGCAAGGAGTATATCAGTGATGCCCCAACTGATGAATTGATAGCTGATGTAGAGAAAGAATTAGGATACAAGTTGCCAGCTTCCTATATATGGCTGATGAAGCAGCATAATGGAGGCATCCCTTTCAATACATGCTTCCCTACTGATTCACCCACAAATTGGGCTGAAGACCATATTGCTATAACTGGCATTTACGGTATAGGTAGGGAAAAGGACTATTCACTATGTGGAGAAATTGGCAGTCAGTTTATGATTGATGAATGGGGATATCCGGAAATAGGTGTGGCTATTTGTGACTGTCCGAGTGCTGGGCATGATATGATTTTCTTGGATTATCGAGAATGTGGTCCATTCGGAGAACCAAAAGTTGTGCATATCGATCAAGAATCAGATTTCAAAATAACTACATTAGCAGAAAATTTTGAGGATTTTATACGAGGGCTTGAAAATGCTGAGAAATATGAGGAATAGTAAGTAAGGCACATAACAAGCGGAAGAATCTCCCTAAATGGTCGATTATCCGCCGAACATTAGTTGCGGTCAAAAACGAAATAAAAATGAATGTAATATCAGAAAAAGAATATTCGTTTTCAAATGCGCTTTTTTGGAACGTAATGTTACATCATCATATTCGAGCCTTTGATGAAGAAAGGGATGCGAATTTTGATGAAGTATGGGATGAAGAACTTGTACCAACATTGTTGGATGAAAAGAAGTACAAGAAATATTGGTGTTGGCTATCTCAAATTGATTTGAAAACATCCGAAAATCAAGGTGAAATAGAAAATCCAAGAACTCTAACACTTCCTATCGGCAGCGATATTGTATTGACAATAGAATTTCATCCTTGCTGTACATATTATTTTTTGAATGACACTTTAATCGGGGAAGTTAGTGGCAACTTTCACTTGAAGTATCTCACATATTCGGAATTAATGAGGATTACAAAAGAGAAATATGGAGATGTACTGTTCCATTTACTCTTACCTTTGTCTGCAATCAGGGAACAAGAAAAAGACATAGCACTTAATGCAATAATCCAACGATTGCAACAAATTCCCTTATTCAAGGAACATTCCGCATATATAGGTAAATGTATCTTGAATGGATTATTAATATCCAACTCTGACATACAAGAAATTCCCAAGATAGGAACGATATGTACAAGCAATCATTCATATAGAAATGCTTTGGTATATGATGATGAAAGGCAGGAAATAAAGGAGCTAAATATCCTTTTATCGAGATTATAAATATGCAACTAACAAGCGGATTAATCTCCTATAAAGGTCGATTATCCACAGAACATTATCAACTTATTAATGAATAAAATGAAAAAAGACAAACATATAAAAGTGCTATTTCACTTGGAACAAGATGAAGATGGCTATCCACCATTTTCTATTGAAGGTTTGTGGTGCAAAAAGGCAAGTAATGATACTTATATTGTCGATAATGTGCCATTCTATACCTATGGAATCAGTTTGGGGGATGAGATATGTGTTACAGAAGAAGATGGCGAATATCATTTTCAATCCATAGTGAATCCCTCTGGAAATAGCACATTGAGGGTACATTTTAACGATAAACGTATGCAGATGGTCAGAGACAAACTACTTGATATGGGATGCAAGGTAGAGATTTCTAATCTCCCTTCATTCGTATCCATAAATGTACCACAAGAAGTTTCCTTAAAAGTGGTCGAAGATGTTCTGACCAATATGCAAAAAGAATGTGATAGTTTGGCTTATGAACATGGTGTTGTCAGACAAAATATAAGTTGATAACAAACAGCAGACCGACTGAATAAGCGGAACGCTGCCGGACATTAGCAACCGAGAAATAAAAATGAAAAAGGAACTTATAGAACGATTGAGAAGATTTCTAACGGCACATGATATGATTGGGACACCAGCATCTGATGACCAGATATTATGCGCGGAACAAGAATTAGGTGTAAAATTTAGTTCTGACTATATAGACTTTATCAAAAGTTTCGGAACAGCCTACGCTGGAATGATGATTAATGCTTTAGACGGCAATGAAAATGTGGTCGATGAAACTAAATCATTAAGAGAAGTTCATCCTGAAGTTACAGACACTTATGTGATTTCAGATGATGGTTCTGGCAATCCCATAATGATAAATTCTAAAGGGGAGATTGAAATATACTATCATGATAGTGACGCCGAAAGAGAAATCATCGCTTTATCGTTAGAACAATATATAGAAGATAATTTTCATGAATGGTAAAAGCGGTTGCTAACAAGCAGATGAAACTTTTAAGGTAAGGTGGTTTATCCGCCGAACATTATGGTAGAAAAATGAACAATAGCAGGATTAAAAATATAGTAAATCTTTCAGCAGCAGAAAGATATGGCTACTTTATTCGTAAAGTTTCAGACTTTGAAGAAGTTTGGGGGTTAAAGGATAAAGAAGGTTGGGCTTTAATGGGAAATAATGAGCAAGTTTTATTTCCTGTATGGAGCGAAAAGGAATTTGCAGAATTGTGTAAATGGGATAACTATCAACCCAATTCTATTCCTCTTGATGACTTCATTGAGAAGTTATTACCGAAGTTAGAAAAAGACAATGTGATGTTGGCTGTATTCCCATTGTCAAAGGGGAAAGGTATAATTCGTACTGTTCAAGAGATAATTGCTGACATAGAGCGAGAGTGTGAACAATATGAATAAACTACCATAACAAGCGGATAAATCTCCCTTGAAAGGTTGATTATCCACCAAACATTATCAATGTGCAAAATAAAAAATAAAAGTAGTATGGAACTGAAGCAATATCTTAAAACAAATTGCCACTGGGAAAATCGGGTAATCATAAGCCCGAATGAGCTTATGGCAATTTATTCTAAAGCAAACTACCAACCGACTCCAAAGTTGATAGATTTCCTTATTTATTTCTACAATCAGGAATTTCAGTTTCCAAAAGTGGATGTGCATTTTAATCTAAAGAAAACATTAAACGATAATCCGCATTACTTATTCTACGACCAATTTTGTGAACTACTCCATGTTTCGGATATTTGTCCTTTTGGGGAATACGAACATGGATATATGGTCTTGCTTGTTGATAGTAAAAACAACATATACGGCGTAATGGATGATTATGTTGAACGGTTTGGAAATGATTATTTCAAAATGCTAAATCAACTTTATAATCGGTAAGGCATTGATAACAAACAGCAGACCGACTGAATAAGCGGAACGCTGCCAAACATTATCTGCCCATAAAAAGAATGAATATGAAAATAGAATTAGAAAATTGCCAAAAAAGTCTTACTCTCAAAGATTTTGAAGAAATAGAGAGTAAATTGGGTTATGCCTTGCCGGAAAGACTGAAAGAGTTCTATTTACAATATAATGGAGGTTCTACGAAACAGACCGCAAGCATAAATAAATATCAAGAGGTGGAAATTGAAGATTTCTTCCCATTCAAATATAACAAGGATTTTAAGAATGACCCCAGATATACGGCAGAAGGCGAAACATTAGAGTTAAGAAAAGCTGGAGCTATATCTGATAGCATTCTTATTTTTGCTATGGAATCTACCGATGAAGGTCGGATTACCATAGACTTGGTTAATGGAAAGATCTATCTTTACCCTATTGTGGGGATGCAAGATGTAATCTTCAATTTTGGAGAGCCACGACTTGTTGCAAATTCAATAGATGATTTCTTTGACAATCTCGTTGTTTTGGACGGGCACAAAGCAATTCCAGCAATAGAAGAAATCGAAGAGGGACAAACGGAGACAGCAGGTGTAATGCCTGAACTTTCGGACTGTTCGGCTTCGCTAACAAAAGAAGATATAAAGAATTTTGAGGTTGAGTTGAATGTAAAGATTCCGGCAGGCATGAAGAACTTTTACCTCAAGTTCAACGGTGGTATGCCATCACCATATTGTTATCAACCGCAGGACGAGGATTTGGATCGGGTGGAGATAAATGCGTTCTTTCCGATAAAGGAACGCACCAATGCTTTTGAAACAATTGAAGTCATAGCCAAAGATATATGGAGTAGGAATTTAATGCCATGCAATCTGTTGCCTTTTGCTATGGATTCGGGTGGAAACTATTATGCGTTGAACTTGAAGAATAAAAAGATTTACTATTACTTGACTGACGAGTGGGACGAAAACGCTTCAAGAGAATACAACTTTGAAACAAATACTCGTTACATCGCCCAGTCATTCAATTACTTTATAAATCATTTTATCGAAGAAGAGGAATAAAGCGGGCAGATAACAAGCGGATCAATCTCCTTTAATGATGATTATCCACCGAACATTATAAACTCTGGATATAAAGATGAATGTATGAATAATCAATATGCAGTTTTAATAAGTAGTGAAATCCCAGAACTTGGAGAATTGGACTTACTGCGCTCAATTTGCCGAGAGTTGAATGGTTATATGGAAGATTACAATAACCAAATCAACTTAGATAATTTGGGAGATTGGAAACTTCTCATACAGATAAATCTTCGAAATACTAATGGGATTGGGATTTTCAAACGGGCAAAACGTTTCCCATCTAATAAAGAGTTTGAAATATCTATTTCTATACCAGTACCAAATTTGGAGGAAGCACGCTATGGAATATCCGATATGACGGGGATTTATATTCCTTTAAATATTAAAAACTTCTACATTCTTTCTCCATGCTTTAGTAAATATGATAATTTGTATCATTATATTCTTGAGAGTGCAAAACAAGCCATAGATGCAGCTTTTACTTATGGCTTTACATGTAACGGCAAAAGAATAAAGAAAAAAAGTTTATAACAAACAGCACTACCGACTGAATAAGGCGGAACGCTGCAAACCATTATAAACTCGTAAAATAAAAATATGATTGAAGCACTGAAAAATATAGGATTCATCGTTACAGAACGATTGGAAAGAAAAGATTTAAGCTCTGATTTACAAAATCGGTACTCCGAACTTCCTGCGGACTATCAGGAGTTTTTACAACGGTTTCAGACAATCACGAATGAAAGTGATAATGTTTGGTTTAATTCCATAGAGGACTTTAACGGAGAAAGCGATAGCGGATTCCGTTGGAATGAATTTGAGCTGATGGGACTTGAGGCGTTGGCAGATGA
>NZ_GG774806.1:197869-202648 GCF_000163675.1 Bacteroides sp. D22
TAGAGGACTTTAACGGAGAAAGCGATAGCGGATTCCGTTGGAATGAATTTGAGCTGATGGGACTTGAGGCGTTGGCAGATGATAAGGAATCCTGTGATATGATACGCCTGTTTTGGGATAGCCATATTCCTATTCTTATGTCAGTAAAAGATGGATACCAATATTTGTGCATAGATTTATCTCCGGAAAATTACGGTAAAATCTATTATGGAGTTGAACCTGAATTTGAAGATTCGGCAGAATTTGTTTGCGATAGCTTTAATCATTTATTGGAAATGTTGTCTTCCAATGAAAAGAACGATATACTGACAAATTTCAAATAAGGTTATAATAAGCAGATAAATCTCTCTGAAAGATTGATTGTCAGCTAATAAAAAAAACGGTGACTGCATCTAAAGAATCCCATGAGTATTTCTGTGTAAATATAATATTATAAGTAAATGGAATGGCTGAACAACATATATCAGAATTTTGAAGGGCTACTATCAAATTTAGCCCAATATATTCAATCAAATCCTAAAGTAGGTCATTTAATTGGTATATTTTTATTGTCAATTTGGCTCATCGGGCTTATATTCAATTGGAAGTGGACGTATAAGGGGAACGGTTCTTATGGATGGAACAAGTTACTCGAAGAATTAGGTCCTACTACTTTCCGTTTTTGGTTAGGGGTATTTATAACTATCTGTTTATTGATTATGATTTATATTTATATTAAGGTATGATAGAACCGATGCTTATTCTCTTACCGTTTATCATGCCCAATGTATAAACCCGAAGTGAAACATCAGTGCGACATTCACCACGGTCAGGGTGATAGCGATAAGGACTATTTTTGCGAGCTTCCTGCCGGGATGTTTCAGTTTTCCGTAATATTCACGGAGCGCTTCACGCCGCCCGGCTGTGTAGCGGAGCTGGCAGAACAAGTCGGGAAGAAAGCAGAGCATCATCACTACGGCAAAAGCAACAATCCAACTGAAATAGCGAAACATCAACGGTGTTCCAAGCGGTACGAGTATGGCAAAGAGCCAGCAAAAGAACAACAGCATACGCCCGTTAAGGTTGGTATGCTCCCTTTCGTGCCATATCTCGGCTACATACCACATATAGTCGATGAAGCAGATCCGGTATTTGCGATTATCCTTATCCATATCATTACAAAAATAATGTATTTTGCTCACTTAATCATTACTTCATACCGAAAAACACCACGCAAAATAAAAAATACCCCGTCGGCAAGAACAAGCCGACGGGGTATTTTTATCCTCACTTGTCCTTAATCAGGTGCGACAGCTCCGGGTCTGCCTTGATACGCCCGATCTCGTCGGCGACAATCTGCCTGACCTCGTTCTTGATGCGGTAGTAGTTGGCGTCGATCTGCTGCTGCATGGTGTCGTTGCCGTCCTTGTCGGTGAAGTCGATGATCTGCGGAATCTTCACGTAGCGGGCGGTCTCCCGCTTGACCTGCTCGTTGTCCACGACAATCTCGGCATGGAAAATCTTCTGCTCGATACGCTCGTCGAAGTTGTCGGCTACCGCCCCGACGAACATACCCTGCGTGAGGTTGGAAATCTTGCTTGCCGGAATGAGGCTGTCCATCTGGGTATTGATGGAGACGGAGGTCTCGTTCCTGTTGATAGTCATGTTCTGCCGTTTCTGTAAGACCTTGCCGAAACGCTCGGAGAGCGTCTTGGCAGTTTCGGCAACTACCTGTCCTGCAAAGACATTGCCGACGGTATTGCAGATTACAGCGGACTCTTTGTCTCCATAATCACGCTTCAACTGGCTGAAATCCTGAAAGCCGAGCATGACGGCTACCTTGTTGCTTCGGGCGGTGGCAATGAGATTATCCAGCCCACGCATATAGATGGTGGGCAGCTCGTCGATAATCACGGCGGATTTGAGCCGTTTCTTCTTGTTGATGAGCTTCACGATGCGGGAGTTGTACAGTCCCAATGCCGCCCCGTAGATACCCTGCCTGTCGGGATTGTTACCGACTACGAGCACTTTCGGCTCTTCGGGATTGTTGATGTCGAGGGTGAAATCGTCCGCCGTCATCACCCAGTAGAGCGCCGGGGAAATCATGCGGGAAAGCGGTATCTTGGCACTGGCAATCTGCCCCTGCAACTGCTCCACCGCCGAGGATTCCCATGCGTCCATGAAGGGAGAAAGGTAATTCTCCAGCTCCGGGTACGAGGTGAGGATGGGGAAAATGTCGGCGTACTTGCGGTTCAGGAACTCGATGGCATGGGGAAAGGTGCAATACTTGCCGTTCTTGTAGATTTTGAGATACCATATAATACTGGCTAACAGAATGATAGGCGATTCTACGAAGAAATCGCCCTGCTTGGAAATCCACGTTCGGTTCAAATTTAACATAATCGTGTAGGCACTCTCGTAGGCATCGGATATGTCGGTCATGAAGTCCGGGTGGATGGGGTTGCAGCGGTGGCTCTCCCTCGGATTGTCGAAGTTTATCACGTAGAACTTGGGCTTGACCTTGTAGCCGTCCAAGTGGGCGAGCAGGTGGTTGTAGGCTATCTCGGAGAGGTCGGGGTACTTGAAATCATACAGGAAAAGCGAATAGCCCTTCTCAATGGTCTGTTTTATGTACTGGTTGATAATTGCATAGGACTTGCCCGAACCGGGCGTGCCCAAGACCATCGTCGCACGGAAGGGGTTGACAAGGTTGATCCATCCGTCATACGCCCTGCTCCTGAACCAGAAGCGGGTGCGGAGGTTGACGGAATACTCGTTCTCCTTCAGCTCGGTCTCCTGCATGAAGGATTCGTTCTCGACGTTGAACACGTCTTCGAGCAGGTCGGTCTTCAACAGGCGGGACATCCACAGCCCCGCCATGAGCAGGCAGATATACCCGGCGGTAAGGGTGGCGATATACAGCACGGTGTCCGCCGGAAGCGGCAGAGGAAGGGCGAGCAACCACCAGTTGCCGAAAAAGAGCAGCAAGCCGGACACGCCGCAAAGGATGATCCTGCGCCACGTGATTTTCTGTTCCTTCACGCCCTTTGTGCCGAGGCAACTAAGGGCGAGGAACAGCACGGCGAAGAGCTTCGTCCAGAGGATATTGGAGAACAGCCCGGCGGTACGCTGGAAGCCGAGCAATATCCTATCGACAACGCCGATGTCGATGCCCCACTCCCGGACGGACTGGTAACAGAACCAATAAATGTTGATGACTACAAATAAAATGCTTATCGCACGCATGAACTCCATGACTTTGGCGAGTCCACGCAAATCGTCTTCGTTTTGCATAATTCGTTGAAAATTAATGATAAAACTTCGTTTTATTATGTACATGTACTTTTTCTTTTGTGTCAAGACAAAAGAAAAAGATACCAAAAAGAAAAAGTCAAGACTGCATTTTCTCCGCTACTCTCTTCCTGCGTTTCGCTAAAGAAAAAGAATTGCCTACGGCGAAAGTCCTACGTTCGGCATAGCCCAAACAAGTTTGGCTCTGCTCTCACTTAAACGGACTTTTCGCTTCGCTCAAACAGCTTTTTCTTTTTAACGCTACACTCCGGTCGTTCGCTTTACGCTGCGAAAATGAGGTCGGTGTGCCATGCGGATGGTTGCTTGGTTAATGCTATCTTTTTGTTCTTTATTGTTGCCTGCCGTACTTGCGTTTTTTCTTTCTTTTTCGGGGCGGTACGGGCTGGTCGTCGGACGCTCCGCAGGGTACGGGGGCAAAGAGGTTGAAGGCGGCCGCCACGTTCTGGGTGGTGCCGTCCTTGTGGTCGGGACGGTAGCCGGTATCGTGTCCGTCCCATTGGGATGCGCCCGTATGCTCCTGCTGCCGGGTGGGATGTTCCACTCCGGCGGAGAGTTGCGGCAGATGAATACCTTCCTGTCCGGCGAAAAGGTCGTTGAACACGCCTGCGGAAAACTCCTTGCCCAGACGGGAGCCGTTGAAGACGGCTTTGGCGGCATGGTCGATGAAGGTCGCCCCATAGATGCGCCCGGCATCGTTGGTACGGAACACCACGCCGATACCCTGCCGCATGAGTTCCCGCTCGAACTGCGCCCGGTCATGCCCTGCGGTCTGCATGGCGGCGGCAACCTTTCCGGCGGTGGTGGCGGCGACCTCCCTGTGGGTCTTTTCCCATGCGGCAGCGTTGTGCATCCGCCTTTCGAGGGCTGCGACGCCCGCCTCCTTGCCGAACACGGAGGACTTGAAGGGCTTGCCGACCTTGTTGCCCTCCCTGTCGGTTGCCGAATAGGTCAAGCCGTGATACTCCCGCCCGCCGTATTCCCCCTTCACCTCGTCCACCGTGATGCCGTAAAGGGAAAGGACGGCACGGTATTCGCCCAGTGTACGGAAACGCCACTCCCGGGCGAGCGGGCGGATGACTCCCGCCAACTGCCCCTTGAGGTTGCCGTCCCCGTAACCGACGGGTGACAAGGGCAGCCCCTCCTTCCACTGCTTGGGCGTAGCCGGGACAAGACCGAACTGCCGTTCCAGCTCCCGGCATACCTTCATCGAACGCCCGTGCTCGTAGCTGTCGGAAATCGCCCGCCCGGTTTCGTCCACCCGGACGGAGACGATGTGCAGGTGCTCCCGCCCGATGTCGTTGTGGCGATAGACGATATAGGGCTGGTCGCCGAAGCCCATGCGCCGCATGTACTCCTCCGCCAAGCTGACAAACCGCTCTTCGCTCAAGCAATCCTTCGGGTCGGGATTGAGGGAGATGTGCAGGACGGGCTTCTCGGTCTTGCGGTTGGCTGTCAGGTAATCACCGAACGAGCGGGAAAGATGCCCTA
>NZ_GG774805.1:0-1515 GCF_000163675.1 Bacteroides sp. D22
AATTGATGCATCTATCAAATATCCCCTTCCTGAAGCCTCTAAAAAGATTGCACCAATATTTTCGTATTTTTTCGAGAGATAAGAATCTTCTTGAATAACGGATATAACTTTAACTAGTGCATAATTAAATATAACTAAAACTAAAAGCAAAGTTATTAACTTTACCTTATAGGAACTTTTATAATCCTCAAATTTAACAAACAAGATACTTAAAGCAAAAAAAAGTAATATAAAGGCTGTCCCCAAATAGCAAGCTACACTACCAACAAAACAAGAACCAATAGACATTATTATTAATGCGATAAAATAAAATACATCTCCCGTTTTTTGGAATGAATAGCATGCTAAAATATTCAGTAAAAGTATAGTTAATCCAACATCATTCATTGCTACAAAAAAACCTTTTGTGCCAAAAGTGTTTTCTGTATAAGCAGCATAGCCCGCACCTGTTATAAAACAATAAATTAGAACAATCGCTGCCAATACTCCATATAGGACTGCAGCTTTAACAACTGTCTCACGATCTGAAAAATAACGACTCTTTAGTATAATACTTAAAACAAAATAGAAGTTCATTATTTTAATTAATGCCATGAAAACACCATTGGAATAAGCACCTATAAGAATATGATATATTAATAAAGCAATACTTGATAAAATTAATATTTTAATATAATTGGAATATTTAGTACGAAATAGATAGATGGCTGAAAATAAAATAATCATTCCACGATAAAGAATACCTATAAGGCTCTCACCTGTACCATCCGTACCTCTCAGATAGCCATTAATTATATCAATAACTACAGGAAAAGATAACAATAGAAAGGGAAAAACTTTTTTTAATTTAAGAACCAACATATGCTATAAAAAGAACTCAGGGGTATCTTTTTTCAACTTTTCGACAGAAGATAGTAGTTCTATTTCATTATTTACATTTAATGAAATATCTGCAAAAATAGATTTACCTAATCTCATATTATTTTTTATGACATCAATATCAATTTCACCTTGATCATTAAAAATTTCTTTTGAATGACAGTTTAAAGTATGTGCATAAGACTTCAATTTATTCACAACAAACTTTTCATCTCCTAACCATGAATGATGATAACCTTTTATCCCTTCCAAACATTTCACCTTATTTAATAAATTAGATTGCTCTCCCATTTTTCTTAAATAATCGGAATCATTATAAAAGCGCTTTCTCAAATATTTCCCTTTTACTATAAAAATTCGATAGGAATAATAAGCTGGACCACTCCAATTAGAGCAAAACAAATTAAAATAAAACATCGTGAAATGAATTTTAATAGTGATTATACCATACTGATTAACTGCATCAATTATCTCATTGGCATATTTACTATCTATAATCTCATCTATATCAGATAAAATTAATATATCATCATCTTTATAGTTACTATTCCAAAGAGAAAAATTACGAGATACACCATCATTATACCAAGCTGTATCTCTTACCATCTTATTCATCCACCGACTAATTGGATGAAT
>NZ_GG774805.1:2176-16865 GCF_000163675.1 Bacteroides sp. D22
CCCCACATAAATATTAGATTTAAAATCATTAATTCAATCCCATACTGCTGAACTAGCCACGGTATTACTATAAGAACGTAAACAAACATAATAGAATATCCATAAATGATTGTATTCAATTTATTTGTTGCATTTTGTAATAATGAAACATTATCAAAAACAATTCTTATTGAAAACAAGATTCCGACTAATATAAACATAGAAACATTCGACTTAAACTCATTCCCAGCAATAAATTTCATAAAAAAATCCCCTAAAACAGAAACAATAATTACGACAAAAGAAAAAAAAGTAATTGTAATACATACAGACTTTTTTAGCAAACTCCAACACCAATCATAATTACGTTTTTGAAAAGCAGAAGCAAGTTCACTCCATAATGGATTAAATGCACTCTGATATATACCACCAAAAAATGAAAAGATTTTCTGCACTACATTTATATTAGCGGCTACCCCCAATCCTACCATAGAGCCTGCATAAATAGTTAACACATTCTGTAGAAAGCTACTAAAAAGCTGTATACTTAAAAATTTAACACCTATAGTTAACATTTCTCTTATCTTATGATAACAATCCCACCAATTAAAAGAATAAGTAAACCATTTCCGCTTATAAATAAAGTAGAGTGTACCCAATAATGAAATCAATAAATTAGATGTAAAATAAGCAACAGCAACAGATGTAATATGAATTTTGTTAATAGACAAACATAAAACAATCATAAATGCAACAATTGATTTCACCGAATTTACTATAGAATATAGTTTTGATTCCCCAAATGAAAAAAATAAAGGAATTCCTATACTAAATGGTATATTGAAAAGAAAAATAAACTGTATTATTAGAAATATAGCTCTTCCTTGTTGCCTCAAATATTCATTATCCGTTTTAAATAAATGTTCAAATGGAATATAACTTGATATAAATAATAAAATAATAGACAATAAGATGGCCAAACACATAAAAAAAATCAAAGCTGAATAGAAGTACTGTTTAGAAATAGCAATACCTTTAGATCCATTCAAGATTTCTCGACTTATTATATTTCGCAAAACATTAACAATACCAAAATCACCTGTTACAATTACAGCAGCAATAGATGTAACACTTGCCCAAAGTCCAAATTCTTCTTGTTTATAAAAATTCAACAAAACAAATATAAGCAGAAACTGTAAAACACTACCAATAATGGAAGATGCCACTACCCAAGAAACACCTTTAAATAAATTATTATATCTACTATACATGAAAAATGTAAACATCCTATTCGAACGCATTTTTTAAGTTCTCCTTTCTACTTTTTTGCCTAATAGTAGGACTTCAAGCTATAAACCCTCTCCTATTCACTAATTTATAACACAATATTCAATCGCCAAGCTATTTTCTGAATGACTTTATCTTTTATTGAATACTGCATAGGAGAAACTATTTCATTACAACGTTCTTTTTTATAAGAAGAAAATTGTTCCATATTCTCTATAATATTCGATATAATACAAAACATATTATAGTTATTCAGAACTAAATTTCTTGATTCAATAATTGAATTTACAGAATTCTCATATTTTGAAGATGAAAGAATCGCTTTCAATTGATGAACAGCTACTTTAAAATTATTTATATCAATAATATCCATTGAATCATTTGAAAAATATTCATTTATATTCGTACATCCATAATAAATAGGATAACATCCTGCTAAGAAACAGTCTGCTAATTTCTCCGTCCAATAATTAGGATATGAACAATTTTCTATTACGATAGAATATTTATAACGTGAGAGAATACTCCATTTATCGGATATTGATTTATAGCCATTCCCATATACATCTACTAAATTTGGATACTCTTTCAAAATTCGTTCCACAAAACGCACCCTATCCCGGTGTCCTCTTGTAAATGTCTTATTGGAAGTTATTAAACAAATCTTATTTAAACGAGAATGTAGATTTTCATTTTTCTGAAAATCAACATAAGTTAAGTATTTATTGCTATTACACTGGTGTGTATTTTCACGCAAATGACATCCAACCATCCAAGGTAATAATGGAATAGATAATTTCACCGAATCATTACCTACTTTCTTTTGATGACAACCATATACCCACCCAAACTGTTTTAGAAATTTATCATTATAAATTTTTACATAAGGGGGCTCTCCTAAAAAAATAATTCTTTGGGTCTTAGAAAGAGGGGTTTGGATTTTTTCCTTTAAACTATCAATTACAACAATATAGTCATAATCATCTACTTCCGAAAAAACAAATTCACAATTTCCCCACACTGTTTTAGCAGGATTCGGAAATTGTCTTTGTACTGGAATATAAAAAGGACTAGGAATATAAACTTTTATCATTTTGTATATAACTTCAACAAACGTAAAATATATTTTGGGAAAAAGTTAAAAAGAGAGTATTTATAAAATAAAAAAAGTGCTTTTCTCCTATATGGAATATTTCCGGTCTTCAATTGCAAATCACGCAAATAATTATAAATATTGAAAATCCTCATGTTTAACAATATGCTCCTGTCTTCTACTTGAGTTGATAAGAATTTTATTAAAGACAAATATTGAAAAAACTCATGATGTTGACTATCCTGACTTGGAGATATAAAATAATACATATAACATTGAGGCAAATATACCACCCCTCCTTTATTTGCAATTGTAGAAATAAATGAGCAATCACAATATTTCCCCCCTTTCAGCCAATCCATTTTACTTCCAATAATTTTTGATTTCCTATACATAAAGGAAGGGAATGGAGCAGTATTACCCATAGCGTATTGTTTTACAACACTCTCACTATCCTCCATTATTTGTATATTTTTAGAGATAAACATTTTTTTCTTTGTATTCTTCCCATTAATATTAAAATATGCGTTACACCCCACTGCACTGAATGAATCATGAGTCGATAAATATTCATATAGTACACTCACCATATTAGGCAACATCTCATCATCATCATGAAATAACATAAAATATTCATGGATATTAGTTGCTAATATATAATTAAAATGAGCATTAGCTGATGAACATTCTTTTCCTCTTCTTATATAATTTATTCTTGCATCGCTTCTTATGAGGTCTTTTAATAATTCAGTAGTAGTATCATTATCCGAATTATCGGATACAACTATCTTTAAATTAGGAAAATCTTGTTTTCTAACAGAATTTAAAGATCGTAATATATCATTTGGTCTATTGTGCGTCAAAATATACACACAAACATCTTTATTCATACTATAATTGAAAACTTATAAATATTTCCCACTCAAATTCAATTATTTCCACTGTTACATTATTTTTCATCACAGTAGATCACTATTTATCCAACAAAGAAAGCTATTTTCACACTACTGATTACAACTAAATACACAATTCTTAAAATAACCGTAATCCTGCTTTCTCTCTTAAATAATCTTGTGAACCTGATATTGAATAGAATTTATCATCTATTGCTATCCGTTTTATTCTGGGATATATAGGAAGTACACCATAAGCATATAAATCACTAATCTGTTCAATAATTGCAGACCCAATACCACAACTTTTTTGATGTTCTTCCAAAACAATTATTTCAGAATATTGCTCTGCTATTTCTTTTATTTGTTTTACATTTAAAGGCTTTACAAAAGGTACGCTATAAATATCTGATTTAATATTTTCAACAATCATATATTTTACTGCATAATCTAATATAGAACCACTAGCAAGCAGAACTTTTTTTTCACTATTAATTTTTATTGGAAGAAGATCTCCTATTTGTAAATTCATTATATTTTCCTTATGAACAATTGCTTCACCCGCTTTCCCTAGTCTCAGATACATCGGTCCATTATAGTTTGCAGAAATCGTAGTTACCGACTTTGCTTCAACAGGGTCGCAAGGAGAACATATAATCATATTAGGAATTGTCCGCATCATACCAAGCTCTTCAGTCGCATGATGTGAAGCACCGAGAGAACCGTAGGCATAACCTGCACCAACCGATACAATTTTTACACTTAAACTGTGATATGCTACATCATAACGAATCTGCTCCATACAACGAAGAGTGGGAAAGTTCCCTATAGAATAAACATAAACATTATACCCTTCCTTAGCCAATCCAGCAGCAACACCAATCATATTCTGTTCTGCTATACCTGTATTTAAAAAACGCTTTGGAAACAGATTAGCAAAATCTTCGACTACACTAAAGCCTAAATCCCCAACAACAAGAAATATTTTGTCATTCTTTTTAGCTTCTTCTACCAATTGTTTTATAAATGCAGTTCTCATCCTTCTATTTCCTTTATAGCTTGATTATATTGTTTTTCATCCGGAGATTTATAATGCCACAACAATTCATTTTCCATAAATGAAACTCCTTTACCTTTTATTGTATCAGCTATTATCGCAGTTGGTTTCCCCAAAAATGCTTCCGCTTGGATGAAAGCTCTACGAATAGCTTCATGATTATGACCATCTATTTGAATAACATTCCAATTAAATGCCTCCAACTTACTTTTAAAAGGTTCCAAATTTAAAACCTCATTGGTTGCACCCAAACTTTGAATCTTATTATAGTCAATAATTAAACACAAGTTATCCAGTTCTAAATGTGAAGCCAACAGTAAAGCTTCCCAATTTGAACCTTCATCCATTTCTCCATCTCCAACAATTACATAAGTACGATACTTCTGTCCTCTTCGCTTCGCAGCTAAAGCAATTCCGCACGCAATTGGCAAACCATGTCCAAGGCTACCAGCAGAAATTTCTATTCCTGGTATATAATGGCTTGTATGGGATAATAGACGACTTCCATTTTTCCCATAATCGTCCAGTTCCTCCATAGAAAAGAAACCACATAATGCTAATGTAGAATAGAAAGAGACACAAGCATGACCTTTTGAAAGTATAAACCGATCTCTTTCTTCCCAAGAAGGATTAGAAACATCATATTTTAATATCGTACTATATAACACAGATAATAAATCTACCATTGATAAAGCCCCACCAATATGAGATGCTTTTGCTTGGTAAACCATACGTAGTGAACACTTACGTATTTCTTTTGATAACGTAATACTATCTTTTATCATTATAAATAGCCTTATAATATTCTATCGTTTGAATTAATTTACTAGAAAAATCAGAAACTTCAAAGTCTCCAAACGCTTTTCGAGTCTTCAAATTAACAGAGCCATTAATCATTGACTGATTTTTACGATAAGGGAGAGCTCCAAAATTTAAACAAAATTCAGGTCTTAAATATTCTTTTATATGAACTAAAATACTTTTTAGGGAACGCAATTTATCCGAAGCAATATGATAAATCCCACTTTCTGCATTTCCTTTAACTGCAGACAGTATCACATTTGTTACATCCTTAATATATAAATAAGAATACTTCTGTTCACCAGCTGTTAAATCCATATGATCTTGATCAGTAGACATCATATTTTTGATGACAGCAGGTATTAACCAGTTCTCTGCTTCTCTCTCACCAAAACAAGAGAACAATCTAAACCAATACCAAGTTATATTATTTTCTTCACAGAAAGTTTTTACTATTTGTTGTGCTGCCAATTTTACAACCCCATATGCTGTATTAGGATCAGCTATGTAATTTTCATCAACACACCCATCAAAAGTCCCATATTCTGCTTGAGAACCAATTCCTATAAATACTTTTACTTCTAACCGCTTTGCTAAATCTAGTAAGCGCTGTTGATAACATAAATTATCGAGTTGATGTTTCCATGAGTTCCGCTCACCTGCTGAAACACCATTCCAAGCAGAATTTATTATTACATTAGGACGAAAAGACAAAACATCCAATTCAAAAGTATCTGAATCACTATTAGTCCATTTAACTTTATTTTCTAAAGAAGCACATCTCCATAAATCTGATTTTGTTCTTTTTGCTAACAATAGTTCATGGCCATGTGTAGATAAAGTTTCAGCAATATGAGAGCCCAAAAAGCCTGTTGCCCCCGTCAACAATATTTTCATTTCAATAAATAGTTGATTATTTGATTTACACAAACATCATAGACTTCTTCTTTACGATAACTTTTGTACCAATCGACTGTCAGAGATACAGTCTGATCAAGGTTCATTCGCGGCTGCCATCCTAACAAAAATTGGGCTTTGGAAATATCCAACATCAGTAATCTCGCCTCATGCAAAACATTTTGTTCAGACAAATCTCTTAAGTCTCCGCTTCCATATTCTTCCACAACTTTAGCAGCAATATCCCAAACAGTAGAAATAGATTCTGTTCTTGGACCAAAATTCCATCCTTCACAGTATTTGGTAGGTTCATCCCACATCTTACTAGCCAATAACATATAACCACTTAATGGTTCCAATACATGTTGCCAAGGACGAATAGCTTCCGGATTACGAATCTCAATAGGTCTATTTGATTCTAAAGCACGGATACAATCGGGAATAATTCTATCTAAAGCCCAATCGCCACCACCAATCACATTACCTGCACGAACACTGGCTATACTTTTACCATGCTTTTCATATTGCTCTGGATTAAAGAAAGAACGCCTCCAAGAAGCAATAGCTATTTCGGCCGCTCCCTTACTACTGGAATAAGGGTCGTAACCACCCATCGGTTCATTCTCATGATAGCCCCAAAGTTGCTCTTTGTTTTCATAACATTTATCGGTAGTTATCATGACGCCTACCTTTACGCTATCCGTTATCCGTATAGCTTCCAATATGTTAATCGTCCCCATTACATTAGTTTCGTACGTTTCAACGGGAATTTCATAACTTAAACGTACTAGAGGTTGGGCAGCCAAGTGAAAAACAATTTCGGGTTGATATTCCTGAAAAATATCTTTCATTCGCTGACTATCACGAATATCAGCACGCAGGTCAGCTTTTATTTTTCCTCCTATTCCGGACAACACATAATTATCTTTATCTGTAGCCGGATCTTTAGCCACCCCGATCACTTCCGCTCCCAATTCATGGAGCCAGATAGAAAGCCAGCTACCTTTAAAGCCTGTATGTCCGGTTACAAGAACACGCTTCCCTCTATAGAAATTTTTAAATATGTCTATATCCATTATTTACCAAACTTTCCAGGGAGCTATCCCCTTATCCCACATTTCATTGAGTTCCACATTATCACGGAGTGTATCCATCGGCTTCCAAAAACCGGTATGACGATAAGCATGCATTTTACCATCTTTCGCCAAGTCTTCAAGAGGCTTACGCTCAAAAACAATAGTATCATCACACGCAGGAATATATTCAAAGACTTTAGGTTCGCAAACAAAATAACCTGCATTCACCCAATTACGATCACCATCCGGTTTTTCTTGAAAGGAAAGTACCTTGTTATTATTCAAATCTATTTGCAAGGCTCCGAATTTACCTCCGGGCTTGTAAGCCGTTAATGAGATGTCACAACCTGATAATTCATGCTCCTTAATGCTCTCTGCTATATTTATATCCGCTACTCCATCGCCGTAAGTAAGAACAAAGCGTTCATCACCAATATATTTCTGTACTCGTTTCAGACGCCCTCCTGTTTGGGTATTCAAGCCGGTATCAACCATAGTCACTTTCCAATTTTCAGAGTGATTATCAAGTATTTCAACACTGTTATTGGACAGGTCGACTGTGAGGTCGCTATTATGACGAAAATAATTAGCGAAATATTCTTTTATAACATATTGTTTATAACCGCAACAGATAACAAATTCATTAATTCCATAATGACTATAAGTCTTCATAATATGCCAAAGAATAGGCTTTCCACCTATTTCAACCATCGGTTTGGGAATAAGATTGGTAGCCTCACTCAAACGGGTTCCAAAACCTCCTGCGAAAATGACTGCTTTCATTATTCTCTACGCTTTACGGGATGTAACAAATTCCTTGATTGTGGAAATCATATATTGGAGCATTTCTTCAGTCATACCCGGGTAAACTCCAATCCAGAAAGTATTATTCAATATAAAATCTGTACCTTTCAAATCACCGACAACACGATAACCGTCACCGTTTTGTCGCATTTCATTAAAAGCCGGATGTTTCAACAGGTTTCCTGCAAAAAGATTACGGGTTTGTATTTTCTTGCTCTCCAAATATTCTGATAATTCATTACGGGTGAACCCTGCATCTTCTTTCACTGAAATAAGAAAACCAAACCAGCTAGGATTAGAGTTCTTTTGAGGTTCAGGAAGTATTAGTCCTTCCGTATCATTCAGACCGTCAAGTAAAGTCTGGAAATTCTTTCTACGAGCCAATACTATACTGTCCAACTTATCCAATTGGGCGCAACCAATAGCCGCTTGCATATCGGTTAGCTTTAAATTATAACCCAAATGAGAATAAACATATTTATGATCATAACCTACAGGCAACTCACCAAATTGTTTACTGAAACGATACTTGCAAGTATTATCTACACCACCTACACACCAGCAATCACGCCCCCAATCACGGAAAGAATTGGTTATCTTATTAAGCAATGGATCATTTGTGTACACAGCACCACCCTCACCCATTGTCATGTGATGTGGTGGGTAAAAACTGCTAGTACCAATATGACCGATGGTCCCTGTCTTTCTCGTTTCACCATTAATGGTATATTCTGAACCCAAGGCATCACAATTATCTTCAACTAACCAAAGATGATGACGATCACAAAAATCTTTTACCGACTGTAAATCGAAAGGATTACCCAACGAATGGGCAATCATGACAGCTTTGGTTTTATCAGAATAAGCAGTTTCCAGTTGAGTTATATCTATATTATACTCCGGAATCGTTACATCTACAAATACTGGAATCGCACCATACTGAATGATAGGCGTTACAGTAGTTGGAAATCCACAAGCTACTGTTATAACCTCATCACCTTTTTTTATACGACGCTCCCCCAATAGTGGAGAAGTCAATGTCATAAATGCTAATAAATTTGCAGAAGACCCGGAATTTGTCAGCGAACAATATTTAACCCCCAACCAGTCTGCAAAACGTTTCTCGAATTTATGAGCCCAAGGTCCTGCTGTAAGCCAGAAGTCCAAAGAGGAATCAATCAAATTAACGAGTTCTTCAGCATCAAAAAAACGACCACCATAATTTACAAAACTTTTCCCTGGTTCAAAGACTTTGGAGTCTCGATGAACCTCATTATAATATTCACGAGATAACTGAAGAATTTGTTGCTTCAGGGTTTCTTTTTTATTCATAAGCAGATATATTTAGTAATATATATTTAAGATGTTTTACTTGTAAAGATACTTTAATATGCGTTCTTTTCTCCTACAACTACATTCGCCACGGTCTTATAAATGATATATATGTCAAGCAACATTGTCCAGTGCTCCATATACCAAATATCAGCCTTAACACGTTCCTCCATCTGTGAAAGTTCCCTCGTTTCACCACGGAAACCATGTGTTTGAGCCCAGCCGGTCACCCCAGGTTTTATAAAATGCCGCACCATATATTTATCAATCAAACGGGCGTAAGTCTCCGTATGAGCCAACATGTGTGGACGGGGGCCTACTATCGACATATCACCCTTAAAGACATTGATAAACTGGGGAAGTTCGTCTATATTAGAACGACGAAGAAAATTTCCAAACCGGGTTTTACGGGGATCATCAGCCGTAGCCTGTTTGCTGTCAGCTTCATCATTCACTTTCATCGAACGGAATTTGTAACACACAAAATCCACACCGTTCAACCCCGTACGCATTTGCTTAAAGAACACAGGACCGGGAGAAGTCAGCTTTATGATACTACCTACTATGAGATAAACAAAAGGAAAAATAGTAACCAGAAAAAGACCAGAGAAAACAATATCAAATATCCGCTTCAATATACGATTCTCCATCTTACCCAAAGGCTCATAACGCAGATTCAAAATAGGCATATTGCCAACCATACTGTGCCAAATACGACGAGGAAAACCTTTACATACATTAGGAACACCATGAAAATAAAGCAAATGGTTTTCACAATGATTCATGATAGAAAAATTATAACGACCTTCCTCCATCGACAGAGAACAAAAGACATGCTTGATACCCGGGTGTGCAGACATAAAATCTGAAAAACCGTCAGGATTACCCAAATAAGAACATTGGGAAGAAAGGGTATCATTCGGTTTTATATCAAAATAACCCACGACTTCATATAGAGAAGACGCCAGAGAACTTTCCATCTCCTCATACAATACCTGCATATTATTGCCACCACCTATAAAAACAGCATAACGTCTATGCTTGCCCTTAGCACAATAGACTATCAGAAAATGACGAATAATAATGCGATAAATACTTAAGATGACAAAGAGGAAAGAGAAATAAGCGACAAAGAAAAGAGGAGAATAGATAGAGATTCCACTAAAAGTCATGATACATGCCCAAAAGATGGAAAAAGCTATAATATTCTTCAACACGCGCAATACTAGTTGGTCAGGGCGAATTCCCCGACTATCCCAAAACCTCCCACGGGAGCTCGAACAGGCCAGATAGCAAAGACTTAACGAAGTCATCATCCAGGAAACCCTACAAGAAAAAGGTAAAGAGACAAATACTTCTTCCCAAAAGAAAAGGAGAAAAAACAATACCAGATTCAGAATGATCAGATCTCCCAGAACTGCTACAAATTCTATAAATTTATTGATTTGACTGGTGGTTGATACCATATCACATTAAAAATTGATTTTAGGCATATACTTCTTTGAACTTATTTAGGAGATCTTTCCCGAACAAATTCCAAGAGATTACAATACAAACTGATAGGAAAATAAAAGCTAAAACATATACCTTTCTACTGGTTCCCGAAGGTTCTAAGGGGACAACAGCAGGTTCTACAACAGCAAACACTGGTTTTTCTTCCTGAACTTTAGCTCTGGAAACCTGAAGCTGACTGGTAACCTGACTATATACCTGGTAAGCCAAACTCATGTCATTCTGCAAACGTTCCTGTTCGGTACGAACACTCTGCAAAATGATATTGTCATGAGAGTCCATATAATCGGCATATTTCTTCTGAGCAGCATAATATTCTTGCTGACGTTCCTTGAAGAGTTTCTCCAAATAAATACAATCCTCTTTTGCCTTGAAGGTACGGTAGTCTATTATATATTCCTGCAACTTCTTAACCACAGAGTCAGCAACGACTGCAGCAACCTTAGGACTCTGCAAAGTCACAGAAACGGTAGTCATAGAGGTTTTCTTATCTACAGAAGCAGCAATCTTTCTCTTTAGTGATTCAATCTTCTGAGACTCCTTTTTGGATAATTCAATGGTACCCCGACTTGCTTTATCGGAAGATATGGGTTCATCCTCATTTTCTGTAAACAAGGACTTTACTCCACCAATTACCATGCCAGGAAATCCGATTACATAACCCCACCATGGGGATGACTCTTCATTCAAATAAGAACTTAAAGAGATTTCCTCACTCCCTGATACGGGGACTTTCATATTAGAAAGTTCCAACAGAAAGGGAGTAGAAGAAACAATATCAGCAGATAAGGAAGCATTTAAGGCATCAGTGCCATCTCCCATAGAAACTCCACTTCCTAAAAAAGAAGCAGCCAAACCGGATAAACCACCACCCTTGTTATTGCCCATTTCCGGAGAAAGGGTAACTTCAACCGTGTACTGCTTAGGGATACTGATTGCAACAATAACACCAATTATCAGTCCGATACCGGCAGCTTTATAGATCTTCTTACGAATACCTATAATCTTACGAAGAAGATCCATCAAATCAATTTCAAGCTCCTCATCATTGTGATTATTATGCAACTGTTTTGTTTCCTTTTCAGATGTTTGTTCCATCAAAGTAGACATAAATAAAGATATTCGTTATTTCTTGATTAAATTAGCAATAGAGGCAATCATCATACCCAAAGTACTGAATGTGGTAGCATAACCTAAGATATTACCAATATTAGTCCTTTTCTTAGCCTTACTAGGTACAATTATCTCGCAACCCGGTTCAATCTGTTTCTTACCACTACCTTTAACCTTAGTAACCTGTCCATTCATATAAACTATGAACTTCTTACTCTTCTTTGCATTTTCAGAATAACCTCCAGCCTGATTCAGGTAATAGTCTATATTCTCACCCTTTATATAAGAAACTGTATTTGGAACCATCACAGCACCATTGATCGTGACCGTATTATTGTTCTTCGGAATGGAAATCACGTCACCCTCACGCAAGACAATATCCGCTGTACTGCCAGGATTAGCTATAGCTTTCTCCAAATCAATGCCGACTGTAAAATGATCTTCCACACGGACGCCCAAAGAATCCATCATAGCCTCACCCAACTGTCGACTCATCAAACGGATCACATCTCCCATACGTTTCTTCTCACCTGCAGTAGCGACACGAGTCAACTTGGCACCGCGTAAGTAAGCATAATTCGTAGCACCTCCAGCTTTATTGATCAAGTCTGAAAGGCGTTCTTCACGACTGGTCATGGCGTAAGACCCTCCGAACAGGATTTCACCTTCAACAACCACATTCTGTTGAGCCTGATAACCCGGACTACGACGTACATAGACCTCATCATAAGGTTGAAGGACAAAACCCGGTGTGCCGTCGACAACAAAACCTTCTTTCAAGGAAAATGTATATATCTGACCAATAGTATCGTTATCTACTGTACTACGAGGATTCTTGATCCTGCGCGATACATCCACACGAACAACAGAAGCGGCTTCACGCAAGCCTCCGGCCTGAATGATCAAGTCTTCAAGAGTCATATTATCAGCATAAGGATAGGAATCTGGTTTGGCCACTTCGCCGTGGATTACAACATCTCCCCTATCTTCCAAATCATGGACACTCGGAATATAAAGAATGTCGTTTTTCGCCAGGATGATATTTTGGGAAGTACCATCCATGATGGCTTTAATATCAACAGGAATAACTTCAGTAGTAAGGTCCTCACGCTGACGATAAAGGACAGCACGGTTCAAGAAAGCATCACCCGTCAAGCCTTGGGCTTCGTTCACCAGTTCGCGAACGGTATTCAGTTTACCGTTTAGCTGGTAGGTACCGGGACGGTAAACGGCACCACGGATCTCAAGCTTATTAGTGAAGCGGTTAAGGATAGCCTCGGCGGTCACAACATCACCATTCCGCATTTTATAGACACTATAATCAAGGTCTTTGACTGTGTTTACTTCATACTCCTGTCCGTTTTGGCGTACGACACGCAAAGAACGGGTGTAGGCGTCGGCTTCAAATCCACCGGCATAACTGATAAGCGTAGATAAGTTTTCGTCCTTCTTCATTTCGAAACGCATCGGACGTTTTACTTTTCCGTCGATCTTCACCAATACGTCATAGGCGGGAACAATCACAACATCACCTTCCTGCAGACGAATGTCATCCTGAATGTTGCCTTTCATGATAAATTGGTAAACGTCGATTGTGGCGATATTTTTGCCGTTACGTACCAGCTGGACATTGCGAAGGCTACCTATGTCACTGACTCCACCTGCACGATAAAGTGCATGGAAGACAGTAGAAAAGGAAGAGAGAGAGTAAGTGCCCGGCTGGACTACTTCACCCATCACATTGATCTGAATAGTACGGATGCTGCCCAAAGTCAGACGAATGTCCGAAGTAGGGTCATTCGTATTATTGAGACCATTATATATCTTGTTTAATGTTTTTTTAAGATAGTCGTTGGCTTCAGCAATAGTTAGTCCGTTCAGGTTGACGGGACCTATTTTCTGAATGTTGATCGTGCCATCAGGAGAAATCTGTTGGCGGATAGTGTTCTGGCTGGCTCCCCAGATGTCGATAATCACTTCATCACCGGGACCGAGACGGTAATTTAAAGGCGTGGCGATGTTGACACTGGGTTCAAAAGTCAAGTTACGGGTATTAAAAATGTTACGTCCGAAAACCTGATTACTACGTGCAAGATCTTGAGTACTCGGATGGTCTTCCAGCATATCGGAGGTGTTCTCCTTCATTTCTTCACGTAAGCGTGATTCATTGACATCCGTACCGGTAGCGTTGGAAGCATTGACATTGTTCTGCTGCTCATAGAGCTGCTTCACACGCATAGCCTGCTCTTTGGTCACGCCCTTACGTGCAAGTTCAGAGGCTAATTGTTTTTGTTCTTTCCCTTGTCTAATCCCCTCTTTGACATACTCCAATACTTGAGAATCACTCATATTTTGAGCCATCAAAGGAGAAAAAACTCCTAACAGTAGAATGAATAGAAATACGTTAAAGTTTTTTTGTGTCGTCATTACTAATCTTTGTGGGTTCTACATAACCGATTGGCATATCTACACAAGCACAGCCAAGCATATTTAAACGAACGGCAATCTTACTCTTCCCGCCTACAGTCACAAGTTCGCCAACAAGGCCGCTCAAAGGCCCTTTTATGACACGAACTTTCTCACCACGCGCTAGTGGAGTATCATTCATACAGACTGCTTCTTCGGAATAATCGAGCATGAAACGGAAACGCGCCATCTGCTCGTCAGGAATAACGGCAGGAGTACTTTCACCACGCATCACCATATAACGGCTGACCGTGGAGAAGCTTAGGACTTCCATACGCTCTTTTGGATTGACATGAACAAAAACCATCATGGGAAGCAAGACTGTATCAACCATCTTTCGACGGTCGCTCCATTGATGGATCTGTTGCTGAACGGGAAC
>NZ_GG774805.1:17335-27262 GCF_000163675.1 Bacteroides sp. D22
AAGACTGTATCAACCATCTTTCGACGGTCGCTCCATTGATGGATCTGTTGCTGAACGGGAACAAAAGAATCAATTCCCATCTTAGACAAACGCTCGGATACTTTCTTCTCGTGATGCATTCGAACGAGTGCTACATACCAGCGTTTTGAGTGTGCTACGCCTTCCCCTGTCCCACTAATAGGCCCGGCATTTACTGATTTTGGTTTCGTTAAAATCATATTTTTTTACCCCATGTGATTCCGTTACTTCTTAGGTAACGGAAATATATTCGCTACAAAGATAGGTAAAAATATTAATAGCAAACAAGCAAAAAACTTCTTTTTTTCCTTTTTCTCTCAAATATGCAACATGAATCTATCTGAACATGAAAGATAACGTCTTCATGCTCAAGGGATTTTTATTACCTAAATTCAAAAAAGTCTTATATTGAATGTTAGGTACCCGCTTTTATATTCCCTCATAATCGATTTTTTTCCTTTTTTCACTGCTATGTGTATCCTATATGTGTGTTTTCCGTTACCTAAGAAGTAACACCAGCATTAAGTCCCTAATCCATAATGCTTTAATAATATTAATCAGAACATTTTAAAACTACATATGTAAGAATAATTCAATTTATTAACCTTTGTTCTTTCTTCCAATTCGAAACCCTTTAAATATATCTGTGTTGTTTTAATAGATTTGTGCCCTAATGATTCGCTAATCATCTCGATAGGAACACCTCTGTACTTGGCAGTCGTAGCCCAAGAATGACGAAGCGTGTAAGACGTGACGGATGAAGATATCCTTAATTTTCTGGACAGGTTTTTCAAATCATTATTGAAACGTCTCAAGGCTGACTGATATTCACGATATGCTTCCTCTTCATCTCTCTTATATGCTCCGCTTAATATCCGAAAAAGATAATCAGGATAATCAGGACTTCGCGCATCGGTTTTATTGTATAATCCCCCGATTGCATTGTGCGCTGACTCCAGCACTTCTATACTCATAGGAGTACCGGTCTTGAGACGGTTGTACTTTAAAAGACCTTGTTTCAAATTGGATTTTTCCAGATGGGCCAAATCAGAAAAAGGCATTCCACAAAACTGAAATAACAGATTGGCAATGGCCTGTGTCCGGCGAAGCTTTTCCGATTGAGGATCTTTGTTTAGTAACATGTGAAGTTCACCGATCGGGATGGCTTTCTTCTGACGTGTGTCTACCCCGGTAAATACATCCCGGAACAAGCCATGTACATAAGGAGCCTGATGCGTATCAACTCCGCGATTGTAGATACTACGAAGCATACGCATATACGTAGAAATCGTATTAGGCTTCAAACGGGAAGCCAACAGATAGTTGCTATACCTCTTTAGAGTTTCGCGGTTTATCCTACTAAAGGTAATGGATTGGGTCCCACAAAACTGCGAAAAAGAACGAATAGCGTGTTTATACACGTGGGCCGTAGAATAACGACCCTCTTGTCGCAAACAATCGATGTAATTGTTTGCACAAATAGTAAATCGATTTTTTTCCATAAATTATAACTTATCTCATAAGTGTTATTAAAAAACGTGCGGAATATAGTAAGATTATAGATAAAATGAATCACATTTTTAAATTTAGTCACTGTTTTAGATGGAAAATCGAATAATTTCTAAAAAAAATAAGTGAAGCCATGCAGTATTTTCAATAAGCGTGCATTTAACTTATAAAAGAGGGGAAAAAGGGAAATCAAACCATATATCATTAAAACCTACAACCTGAGCTTAACAAGTGAAGTGGGGAAAAATAAAAAAAGAGAGAGAGTTTTTTATACAACGTCCCCCAAAACGAGGAATCCCTGCCAATTTTCGAGTTGGCAGGGATTCATTTTTACTTATGTTGTTTTCGAAGAGGCAATCTCTTACTTGCAGTATTTGGTAATCAGCTCATCTACATTTGGATCACCCAGTTCTTTCGCTTTCTTAAAGTTGCCGCAAGCTTCATCTGTCTTCTTCAACTGTATCTGGCAAAGCCCCAATAAGCGGTAAGCCTCGGCATATTTAGGATCAGCCTTCAATATATTATTCAAAATCTGAATAGCTTCTTCATAACGTCCTACACGCAGGTTGACCACTGCATGTTCCGCCTGATAGGTCAGGTCTGTCGGATTCATTTCGATTGCTTTAACTATATCATCCAAGGCGCGTTGGAATTGGCGTGCTTTCAAAGCGGCCTGTTCGCGATAGTAATAGAATACGTCGTTCACTTCTCCTTTGACTGCTGTATGATAAGCATCATAATCGAGCATCGCATTCCGTGGCTGGCCGGCATTCATGTTCATCTGCGCACGTTCCAACAAATATGGAGCAAAATCTGCTGTGATCGGTTGCGGGCAACGGGCAATACAGCTATCCATTAAAGCTACAACTTCTTTCGGGTCACCTTTCGCCAGTTCCTTCGTCTTGGCAGCACTAAAGAAAGTGGCCGGAGAAGCAATGTTGCTGGCATTTACCTTTTCATAAGCTGCCAAAGCACCGGCATAGTCTTGCTGGGCAAACAGTATATCGCCTTCCATTTGAATATAAATAGGCAGCGGATCAATGGCGATTGCCTGACGAACATTCTGCAAAGCAGTGTCATACGTCCAGTCTTTATACGTTTTTTCCGGCTTCGACAATTGATAAGCATACATCAGCTTACCTATATTATAATATACATCATCTTTTTTCTGGGCTACTTTCAAAGCCTGATTAAAGTCGGCAACTGCTTTATCATACCAAGTCTGGTCGTCCTTACCTTTAGCTGCATAATAATTGGCACGACGAAGATAACCATCCGCATTGGCAGGGAACTGACGGATGAAATCATCCAACAGCTTTTCGTAATCGTCGCCTGACAGGCTCGAAGATGCCATAAACAAGTACACTAATGCTTGGTCTTCCGTTTCGGGCAGGCCTTTCCGGATGCCAATCTTTTTCAAAGCAGCGTCTCCCAAAGAAAGAGCACTGATTTTCTGCGCCATGGCAAAAGCTGCTCCTGCCGCATAGCAAGTGGTCACCGTATCGATGCCGGATGACTTCTGCGCAATGCCAAATACCTGACCTTCGGCATTCATCACCGGACAGCTCACCATCTTATCTTTCATCTGCATACCCAATGTATAGTAATGATATTCTCCGGCTACTTTGGAAACTTCTTTCACTTTACCAGTAACGCAAGCGATACTTTTCTGTGTAGAATAAGGAAGCATCCACGCATCGGCTCCCACTGCCGGAGCTGTTTTAGCCACAATGAGCGCAGGCACTTTCTTCTCGGTGATAGCTACACGGAACTTAATGACATCATACATATCATTCGCTCCAAGTATCAGGCTAACCGGCATCTGCTTGCCTTCGGAAGTGATTACCACCGCACGTTCGGCTCCTTTAAAAAGAGTATAATCTGATAAAGCCAATCCATCTTCGGATACAAAAAATCCGTTTCCGGTATTCAGCATTTTATCATTCTTGTCATAAGTCACCACAGAGAAGACTGCCCGTTTTGCCTTCTCTACCCATTTGGGAGTTTGCGCCATGCTTCCCTGTATCAGGAAGAAAAGCAGTAAAGGTAGAATTAAAATCTTCTTCATATCAGTCATTATTTCTTTGTTTCACAGCTTCGTAAACCAGGATACCGGCAGCCACGGAAACATTCAGAGATTCGATGGTGCCCAGCATCGGGATTTTCACCCATTCGTCGCAGAGCGCAAGGTTTTCATAAGAAACTCCCGTATCCTCCGCTCCCATAATGATGCACAGCGGTCCTGTATAATCGGCTTTTGTATAGTCGTAATCTCCCTTCTCGGTAGCAGCTACAATACGGAAACCACTGTCTTTCAGATATTGCAGCGTTGAACGGAGGTTCTGCTCACGACACACAGGCAGCGTGTGCAGCGCTCCTGCCGATGTTTTCACGGCATCAGCATTGACAGACGCACTCCCGCGGACAGGAATAATCACTGCATCGACAGCTGCACATTCGCAGGTACGGGCAATGGCTCCGAAATTACGTACATCGGTCACTCCGTCCAGCATAACAAAAAACGGATTCTTCCCTTGTTCGAACAAGAAAGGAACAAGATCTTCCGTTTTCTGATAAGTCACAGAAGAAATGAAAGCAATCACTCCCTGATGATTTTTCCGGGTAATGCGGTTAATACGTTCTACCGGAACACGCTGAACCGGTATCATCAGCCCTTTCAAAGCAGCAAACAGTTCTTTGGAAAGATCACTCTGAATGTCTTTCTTTACCAGAATTTTATCAATCTCTTTACCTGCCTGAATGGCTTCTATCACGGCACGAACACCGAAAATCATTTCACTTTTATCCAACATCTATTTGATTTACTATTTTACTATTTACAATTTACTACTTATCAGTTAGCGCTTAACAATTCACTACCTCAACTACTTTGAATGAATCAATTTAGCCATTAATCACTTAGCATCAAGCAGGGATTTGGCATTGCTAAGGGCGGCCTCGGTCAGAGTGGCGCCACTAAGCATGTGAGCTATTTCCTCTACTCGTTCTTCATCGATGAGACGGCGGATATGACTATTTGTTTCCGTATCGCTGTCTTTCTTATATACTTTATAATGTGCACGTCCGCGGGCAGCAATCTGCGGCAAGTGGGTGATGCTGATTACCTGACGGTTCCGGTCGCCCATTTCCTGCATCATGTCCGCCATGCGGTCGGCTATTTCACCGGAGACACCGGTATCTATTTCATCAAATACGATAGTCGGCAGTTTCACGGCTCCGGCAATCAATGCTTTGATAGAAAGCATGACACGGGCAATTTCACCTCCCGAAGCTACGGACGAGATATTCTGCAAGGTGCCGTTCTTATTGGCAGAAAACAGGAAGTTGACTGTATCTTCTCCTTGCAATCCCGGCTCTTTCTTCAGTCCCATTTCGATCTGGAAACGAACATTCGGCATTCCCAACGGAATCAAGCGGGCAGCCAATTGTTTTTCCACTTCACGCGCAGCTTTCGTACGGGCTTTGGTGAGCAGTTCTGCTTGTTGTTTCACTTGCTTATATTGTTCCTCTTTACGAGCGGTCAGCTCGGCAATACGTTCATCGTATGAAGTAATGTCGGACAATTTGCTACGATATTCATCCGTCAACGCTATCAACTCGTCAAGAGTCTGTGCCCGGTGTTTCTGTTGCAGGGAATAAATCAGATTCAGCCGTTCGTTCACTTCTTCCAGGCGGACCGGATTAAATTCAACGGAATCACTTTGCGAAGAGACTTCGTGCGAAATATCTTTCAATTCGATATAGGCGCTCTCCATACGTTCGGTAAGTTCCTTAGCGGGCTGATAGACTCTTTGCAGGCTATTCAGCGTATTCAGACTATCTTTCAGGTAAGAAAGCAATCCACCCTCATCCGAGACAAATGACTGTTCTACCCGATAAAGTCCGGCTTTAATTTCCTCCGCATGACTTAGTGTTTCGGCTTCCTGTTCCAGTTCCTCCTGCTCTCCTTCTACAAGATGAGCCTCTTCGAGCTGTTCAAGTTGGAAACGGATATAATCTTCATCAGAACGGCTTTTCTCTGCCAGTGACATTAATTCAGCCAGTTCGCGTTCTGTCTGCTTCCATTCGCCATAACGTAGATGGTATTTCTCCAATGCTGCATCATTATGTGCCAGAATATCAAGCACGTTCAACTGGAATCCTTCTTTATTAAGTAACAGATTCTGATGTTGAGAATGTACATCTATCAATTGTTCGCCCAGCTCTTTCATTTGTGCCAGTGAAGCGGGAGTATCATTGATGAATGCTCTGCTTTTACCGGAAGCCTGTACCTCACGACGCAAAATACACTCTTCATCATATTCCAATTCGTTTTCTTCAAAAAACGGACGCATACCGTAGGCAGCAATATCGAACCGTGCCTCTATAATACATTTGGAAGCTCCGCGACGAATCGCTTTCACATCGGCACGCTGCCCCAGCAGGAGCCCGATCGCTCCCAGAATAATTGATTTCCCGGCTCCCGTTTCACCTGTTATAACGGAAAAGCCTGTTTCAAAACTGATATCCAGTTTTTCTATCAATGCGTAATTCTGAATGTATAGTGAACGTAACAAACTAATTAAAAATTAAAATTTGAAAATTAAAAATTGGGAGACAGGGTGGCTACCAGACGATCAATGATGTCTTGAGCTACTTCCGTTTTCGACTTCAGAGGATAGTCTGTACGACCTTTCCTGTCGATTATACTTATCTTATTGGTATCATGGCGGAAACCGGCTCCTGCATCATTCAACGAGTTAAGCACAATAAAATCGAAGTTCTTGCGTTCGAGCTTTCCTTCGGCATTCTGCTGCTCATTATTGGTTTCGAGCGCAAAGCCAACCAGGCATTGTTGTTTTCTTTTTATGGCTCCTAAAGAGGCAGCAATATCTTGTGTTGCCTGAAGATGCAGGGTCAGTTCTTCTTCTTTTTCCCGCTTAATCTTCTTATCGGCTACCGTTGCCGGACGATAGTCGGCTACTGCCGCACAAAGAATACCGGCATCAGCATCCGGGAAATGAGCCTGCGCTGCTTTGTACATTTCTTCAGCAGATTCGACATCGACACGGATGATACCAGAATGTTGCGTTTTGAGTTGCACAGGACCTGTTATCAAGGTCACTTGTGCTCCGCGACGGGCACATTCTTCTGCCAACGCGAATCCCATCTTTCCGGACGAATAATTGCCGATGAAACGCACCGGGTCTATCTTTTCGTAAGTCGGTCCGGCAGTAATCATCACTTTCTTTCCGGACAGTTCGTCACTCGAAGCAAAGAATTCATCCAATACCCGGATGATATTCTCCGGCTCTTCCATTCGCCCCTTCCCTACCAGATGGCTGGCTAGTTCTCCTGTCCCCGGCTCGATAATATGATTACCATAGGAACGCAGAATATCCAGATTTTTCTGGGTGGCAGGATGGGCAAACATATCGAGGTCCATTGCCGGAGCAACAAACACGGGAGCTTTTGCCGAAAGATAAGTGGTTATCAGCATATTGTCGGCTATTCCGTTGGCCATTTTACCGATGGTAGAGGCAGTGGCCGGCGCAATCAATACGGCATCCGCCCATAAACCGAGATCAACGTGGCTGTTCCACGTTCCGTCACGTTGGGCAAAAAACTCACTGATGACCGGTTTGCTGGTCAAAGCCGAAAGAGTGATCGGAGTAATAAATTCTTTTCCCGCCGGAGTAATTACGACCTGCACTTCCGCTCCTTGTTTTATCAGTCCGCGAATGATATAGCACGCCTTATACGCGGCAATACTGCCGGTAATTCCAAGAATTATTTTCTTTCCTTTTAGCATTATTTTGTAATCAAATTACTCATTTCACGCAAGCGGATTTTTGTCAATGCCGCCTTGGTGTTCAGCGTGAAATCACTATTCAAAATCCAACTGTAATATCCGGGATCTTTCTTCAAAACCTCGGCTACAGACATTCCCTTATATTTTCCGAAGTTGAACACTTCTACCCCATTATCATCGTACACCATGCGTCCGGCAAAATCGACATTCTTGCTGAAACTTGAATAATCAGCCAGGAACGCAATATCATTCTGAAGATCGGAGTAACGGTCGAGCTGCGCTTTCAACACTTCGTAAGTAGCCCGTGTATCTGCTTCGGCAGTGTGCGCATCTTCCAAATTCTTGTCGCAATAGAACTTGTAGGCAGCAGACAGGGTGCGTTGTTCCATTTTGTGGAAGATGACCTGTACGTCTACAAATTTACGTTTTGTCATATCAATATCTACTCCGGCACGAAGAAATTCTTCGGCAAGAACAGGAATATCAAAACGATTGGAATTAAATCCTGCCAAATCGCAACCTTCAATGTCCCTGGCTATGTTTTTCGCTACTTCTTTAAAAGTAGGACAATCTGCTACGTCGGCATCATAAATACCATGTATAGCAGAGGATGCTTCCGGAATATGCATTTCGGGATTGATACGTAATGTCTTTGCTTCTTCATTTCCATTCGGATATACTTTCAGATAGCAAATTTCAACAATTCGGTCTGTGTTGATATTGGTTCCTGTTGTTTCTAAATCAAAGAAAACAATGGGATTTTTCAGGTTTAATTTCATTTCTGTTTATTTTATTGAGTCACCACAGAGGACGCAGAGGACACAGAGGGTTATTTAATAAATATTCAAATTTATCCTCTGTGTCCTCTGCGTCCTCTGTGGTGAATTTACATTAATCATTTAGCATCATCGGCATCAGCAGCATCAGCAAGTCTTCGTTTTCTTCCTGCTCTACCGGGATGATTACTCCGGCACGTGAAGGATCTGCAAGTTCGATGACTACTTCATCCGCCGAAATATTGTTCAGTATGTCGATGAGGAACGTCGATTTAAAACCGATGCTCATTGCAGCACCTGCATACTGGCAAACTTGTGTTTCTTCGGCAGAAGTAGAGAAATCAATATCTTGTGCGGAAATCACAATCTGGTTTTCCTGCATACGAAGTTTAATCAAACTGCTGGCTTGTGACGAGAAGATAGACACACGGCGCAAAGCTCCTACCAACTGTTGGCGGTCTACGGTCACTTTGTGCGGGTTGTTTTGTGGAATTACCGAGTTGTAGTTCGGGTAACGTCCTTCAATCAGGCGGCAAACCATCCGGTAGCTTTCAAGCATGAATACAGCGTTGCGTTCGTCAAATTCGATGGTCACTGCGCCTTGTTCTTTCGGCAAAAGATTCTTTAGCAATGTAGCCGGTTTCTTCGGAAGGATGAAGGCTGCACGCTCGTTGCCTTTGGCTGCCAACGTTTTGCAACGTACCAGTTTATGACCGTCCGAAGCAACCATTGTAATGTCTTCTGTTGTAATATCGAAATAAATACCGTTCATCACCGGACGAAGTTCATCATCGGCAGTAGCAAACACCGAACGGTTGATACCTCCCAGAAGTACGCTTGCTTCCATTTCCACGCGGACAGCATTATCCCCCAGTGTAGCCGATTGCGGGAATTCATCCGCATTCTGCCCCATCAGGCTGTATTTTCCGTTCTGGTACTGCACCGTTATTTCATAATTATCCGGATTGATATCGAATGTGAGTGGTTGTTCCGGAATTTCTTTCAGTGCGTCAAGCAATGTTTTCGCTACTACGGCAAAACGCCCGTTCGTATCGCTTTCATTCACTTCTACGGTAGTCACCATCGTTGTTTCACTGTCGGATACAGTCACAGACAAAGTTCCGTCTTCCAGTTCGAAGAGGAAACAATCGAGAATTGGCAGCGCATTTTTTGAATTAATAACACGGCTGATGGCCTGTAAATGGCTGGAAAGAGCAGTACTTGAAACGATAAATTTCATATATTTTCGTGTATTTAAGTTTTAAATGTTCTATCGCACAAAGTTACGAAAAAAGATTTGGGCTGCCCAATAAAAACAAAAGAAAAAAACAGGTATTGTGCGAGGGATATTACTAAAAAATTGTAACTTCGCCGCAGAATTTAAAATTATCGCAATGGAATTTACAGGAAAAATCATCGCTATCCTCCCCCCGAGAGGCGGAGTTTCAAAAACTAGCGGCAACGAGTGGAAATCACAAGAGTACGTTATCGAAAACCACGACCAATATCCACGTAAAATGTGCTTCGACGTATTTGGCGCAGACAAAATCGAGCAGTTCAACATTCAAATGGGCGAAGAATTGACTGTATCATTCGACGTTGACGCCCGTCAGTGGAATGATCGCTGGTTCAATAGTATCCGCGCATGGAAAGTAGAGCGTGTTAGCACAGGTGCTCCAATGGCTTCCGGTTCTCCCGTTCCTCCTCCAGCTCCGTCGGCTATGCCGGAATTTACTCCGGGCGATGCCAAAGACGATCTGCCATTCTAAACCGAAAGTCATTCGTTCGATGAATAAGCATAAAAAAACTCCG